>CANHAW010000059.1 GCA_947458675.1 Beijerinckiaceae bacterium | reverse complement strand
TATTGCTGATTATGGCGTCCCAGCCGATCGGATCGGGATTGCCATGCCGGGCACGGCGCGGGCGTCGCGTGCTTTGGGAAGCATCGGCGCGCCGCATCTTCTGGCAGTCGGCTCGCGGACACCGCGCAAGGGTCATGACATTCTGGTTCAGGCGCTCGATGGTTTGGCGGATCTCGACTGGAGCCTGACGATTGTCGGCTCGCCCGATCGTGCCGCGGGTCATGCTGCGCGTTTGCGCGATATGATTGCCTCTTCTGTCGCCGGTTCACGGATCAATCTGGCCGGCGAAGTGAGCGATGCTGTGCTGGCCTCGCTTTATTCCTCCGCTGATATTTTTGTCATGCCCTCGCTCTATGAGGGCTATGGCATGGTGCTGGGCGAAGCGATGGTGCGCGGTCTGCCGATTGTTGCAACAACGGGCGGCGCTGCTGCACAAACTGTTCCTGACAAGGCTGCGTTGAAGGTTGCGCCGGGCGATGTTTTGGCGCTGCGCGACGCGTTGCGGGCCATTTTGTCGGATGAAGAATTGCGCGCGCGCCTGAGCGCGGCCGCATGGGAGGCTGGACAGGGGCTTCCCACATGGGATGATACGGCCCATATCGTTGTGACCGCATTGAAACAGGCAGCAGGGAGCAGAAACTCATGAGCTTTTCATCGGAATGGCTCGCCCTGCGCGAAACAGCCGACCATGCCGCGCGCGCATCCGATCTTGCGCAATCCGTCTTTGCTCATTTTGCCGGGCATGATTCGATGACAATCATCGATCTGGGCTGCGGCACGGGATCGAATTTGCGCGCCATGGCGCAACATCTGCCCAAGCACCAGACATGGCGTCTGGTCGATTGGGATGAGGCTTTGCTCGATGCCGCGCGCGGCGCATTGATTGCCTGGGCTGACGAGGCTGTATCTGATGGCGCCGATCTGCGCCTGACAAAAGGCGATCGCGAGATCAGGCTGCAATTGGAACGTGCCGATCTCGCGCAGCATGTCGAGCGCGTGCTGGACAAGCCAGCCGACCTCGTCACAGCGACTGCTTTCTTCGATCTCGTCTCGGCGGGCTGGATCGATCGGTTCTGCGCAGCGCTCATGTCTCGCCATTTGCCGCTTTATGCCATTCTCACCTATGACGGTCAGGAGAACTGGCAGCCTCCGCACCCCTCAGATGCGGCTGTTTTGGCGGCTTTCCATGCCCATCAGGCGCAGGACAAGGGTTTTGGGCCCGCAGCCGGCCCCTATGCGGCCCCCCATCTGGCGCGCGCTCTGGAAGATGGCAGATATCACGTGATGACAGCGCAAAGCCCCTGGCAGCTCGATCGCGGACAGGCGCAGCTGATTTCAGAACTCGCCAAAGGCGCGGCCGATGCCGTGGCGGAGACCGGTCTTGTTTCTGCCGATGTGCTCGCCTCCTGGCGCGGGGCGCGGCTGGCCGCGCATGCCTGCGTCATCGGCCATGTCGATCTTTTTGCGCGCCCGTCCTGATCAGCTTTTGCGCGCCGGCAGCATGCGCTCAAGCACGCCGTCGCGTTTGATGATTCTGTGAACCAATGCGCCGCCGATATGAGCGACAAGAATGGCAATCATCGCAATGGCCGCCCATTCATGCGCCTCAAAAAGAATTTTTGAGACGGTTCTGTTGGCAGGCACGAGAGGCGGCAATTCAAACAGCCAGAAAATCGAAAAACTCACCGGATAGGCAGAAGTCGCTGCCCAGCCAAGCAGCGGCGTTGCGAACAGGAGAATGTAAAGCGCGTGATGGGCGAATGCGGAAGCCCGGCGCTCGAATGGCGTCAGTCCGGCATAGGCAGCAGGTGCCCCGAAAACAAGACGTACCAAAATGCGCAGCGCCGCCAGGCAGAGGATAACAAAGCCGAAAGAGCGGTGCAGATCGTAACCCAGATTCTGGATGTAGCCTTTCGGCAAATCCTCAAGCAGAAATCCGACAGGCAAGACGCCAAAGATCAAGATCGCCGTGGCCCAGTGCAGCAATTTGGAAATGCCGGAATAGGCTTGTGCCCCTTTGGGCATATCGACAGGGGTCGCTTCGCTCATGGCTGATGCTCCTCTTGGGCGCTCTGGCGCAGGTTGCAATCAATCAAAAATTCACCTGCGCCGAGCGCATGAAAATATGTCTTGGGGCGCAAAGCGCGCGAAAGCTCCGCAATGGGTGAAAGATCAAGACCATTGCGGCCCGAACCGATGATCATCGGTGCCATGAGCAGATGCAAGCGGTCGATGCAGCCGGCATCGAGAAAGACGGAAATTGTTTTTGCCCCGCCCTCGATCAGAATGCGCTTGAAGCCGCGCGCAAACAGGCTCTCAATGATGAGGCGCGGATCGATGGCGCCATTGCTGCTGACAAGTTCCAGTCGCTCTGCGCCGGTGCAGGATTGCGCCGATGCATTTTGCGCGCAGATGATCAGCCGCTGCGTTCCATCCTCCTCAAGCCAGCGCGCTCCGCTTTTGAGGCGGCGCGAGGGATCGATGACGATACGCGCCGGATTGCGCCCCGAGACGCGGCGCACCGTCAATTGCGGATCGTCTGCGACAATTGTGCTCGCGCCAACGATGACCGCATCGACTTCCGCGCGCATCCGGTGGAGGTGGTCGAGGGCAGGCGCGCCGTTAATATATTTGCTTTCGCCCGAGACGGTCGCGATGCGCCCGTCCAGCGACTGACCCAGCTGCGCGATCACGAAGGGCCGGGACGGATCGGCGGCGCGAAACGGCGCGAAAGGGTCCCCCGCCTCGTCGGGGCGGTGGTGGAAATTAGCGGGGTCGTTTAAGACCCGCTCACTTGTCGTCGGCATGGACGCTCCTAGTTTCTCCCCCAGATATAGGTTATGAGCGGGGTCTGGGGGAAATCGGGAAGTCGGTTCGGCTCATTTATCTTCCCGGAAAATGAGGGTGGCGTGACACAGAGTGAGCGCAGTCTGATTGCCGGCGGGACTTTTGGCCAGATCCAGGTCGAACGCGCCATAGCAGAATTCAGGTCCGGGCGGCCGGTGGTCTTGGCAGGCACAAGCAGTGCCGTTCTGGCCGTGCCTTTCGAGGCTCTCGACGAAACATCCGCCCCCCATATGCAGGTCATGAGCGAGGGCCGCGCGCGCTTGCTGCTGGCAGCGCCACGCCTGCGCCGTCTGGGCGTCGAGCGGAGCGAGGCCGGCGCGATTGCTTTGCCCCTGATCGATCTGAAGCGCATTGCCGCCCTGTCTGTTGAAACTGACGCGCGGATCGATGCGCCGGTTTCATCCATCTCTGCGGCCGATGCGGCGGCGCTGGAGCTGGCGCGGCTGGCGCTTGTCCTGCCCGCCGTGATCACCTGTCCCTTGCCGCAGGGCATGGCCACCGACGAGCTTATGCGCGTCTCAGAAGCCGCCATAGGCGACTATCGGATGATGGAGACGCAGGGCCTCAAGATCATTTCACGTGCACCCGTGCCGCTCGAGGGCGCGCCCGATACGGAATTCGTGATTTTCCGCGGCGGCGAAGGCCTGCGCGATCAGGTTGCTGTCATTATCGGCAAGCCGGATTTCTCGGATGCCGTTACCGTGCGGCTGCATTCGGCCTGTCTCACCGGCGATATATTCGGAAGCCTGAAATGCGATTGTGGCGATCAATTGCGTCACACAGCGCGTTTCATGTCGGAGAATGGCGGCGGCATTCTGCTCTATCTTGATCAGGAAGGGCGCGGCAATGGGATCTCCAACAAGATCCGCGCCTATAAATTGCAGGCGCAGGGTTTCGATACATTCGACGCCGATGAAGCGCTCGGCTTCGATCATGATCATCGCGGCTTTCATTATGCAGCGCTGATGCTGAAGCAATTGGGCGTCCATACATTGCGCGTCATGACCAATAACCCGATCAAGATTGCAGCGCTTGAAAATGCCGGCCTCATCGTTGCTGCTGACCAGCGCATTCAGGGTCGTTTGACGGATCATAACGTGCGCTATCTTGCCTCCAAACGCGATCGCGCCGGACATTATCTTGACGTTGCAGAGCGCCCCGCACCCGTGCAGGGCGGCGCCAAGGATCAGGGCTGAAATGAGCCGTCGCATGCCGCAGGGGCGCAGCCTTTATCCGGCTGCCTTTGCTATTTTCATCCTTTGCGCTATTGCGCTCGCCTCACCCTGGATCACGGGACGTTTCACCATTCCCTGGGATGCGAAGGCGCATTTCTATCCGCAGATCGTCTTTCTCGCGAAATCCCTGAATGGTGGCGAATCTCCTTTCTGGAATCCGTATGTTTTTGCCGGCTCGCTGCATATTGCCGATCCGCAATCGCTGATTTTTACCTTGCCCTATCTGCTGCTTGCCAGGTTCGTGCCCGAGCCCGGTTTCATTGCTGCCGATGCGACGGTTTTCGTCATGCTGGCGCTGGGCGGCTTGGCACTGATGGCCTGGTTTCGCGATCGTGACTGGCATCCGGCAGGCGCGCTTGTTGCGGCGCTCGCTTTTGCATTCGGCGGCTCGGCGGCCTGGCGTATCCAGCATATCGGCCAGGTTTTGAGTCTGGCCTTTTTCGCCATTGCGCTTTTCTTCCTTGCGCGGATTTTTCAGCGCGGTCGCTGGCATGAAGGAATTTGTGCGGGCTTTTTCGGCGCCCTCATGCTGGTGGGGCGCGATCAGGTTGGGCTGCTCTGCGCCTTGGTGCTGGTGATTTTCGCTTTGTGGCAAATGGTGACGACGCCTTGGCGCCAATATGTGACGGCGCTTGCTGTCGCTGTTTGTGCCGGCATCATCTTCATCGCCTTGCCGATTGCCTTCACCATTGCGCTGGCGGAAGATTCCAACCGGGTGTTGATCGATTTTGCTGGTGCCTCACGCGGCTCTTTGCATCCTGCATCTCTCTTCACGGCGGTCGTCGCCAATCTTTATGGCACGGATGGGCCGCTGTCGGCCTTTTGGGGGCCGCCGGCGCAAGAGGTCTGGGGCGGCAATTACAATCTCGCCCGCAATATGGCCAATGTTTATTTCGGCGCGCTGCCATTCGTGGCTTTTGTTGGAATAGGCCTGTTTGCCGGCGTCAGTCTGCGCAGCCGCATGGGGCCGTTTCTCTTGGCTTTCGCGCTGATGCTGCTTTATGCGCTCGGCGATTTCACGCCCTTTTTTCGCTATGCTTTTTCTCTGCCGGGAGCAGATTTGTTCCGGCGTCCTGCCGATGCAACATTTCCGCTTGGCGCGCTCGCCGCCATTCTGGCCGGCTATGCCGTGCATCGTCTTGCCATCGGCGAAATCAGCATTGCACGTCGGCTTGTCGTGCCGCTCGTTGTTGCCACATGTGCTTTCCTCGGCGCATTGGCGATTGCTTATTGGAAAGGAAAGCTTGGTCAGGCGGTCTGGCCGTTGGTGATGGGCGCAGCCTGTCTTGCCATTTCGGTTGCCCTGCTTGCCATTCTGCCACGCCTGACACGACAGGGCGGTTATGTCGCGCTGCTGGCAATCGGGATCGTCGTCACCGCCGATCTGGCCATCAACAATGGGCCGAATGAATCGACCGCTCTGCCGCCATCCCATTATGATGTGATGCGCACTGACACGAGCAATGAAACGATTGCGTTTTTGCGCAAGCGGCTGTCTGAGACGGCCGGTCCCGATCGCATCGACCGCGTTGAACTGGTGGCAGTCGGTTTCGACTGGCCCAATCTTGGTATGATCCACGGTTTTCATCACGATCTTGGATATAATCCGATCCGCTTCTCCATGTTTGCGGAGGCGACCGGCGCACAAGATCATGTGGCGGTCGCCGAACAGCGCCATTTTGCGCCGCTTTTTCCATCCTATCGTTCGCTGCTTGCCGATATGCTCGGCCTGCGTTTCATCGCCAGCGGCGTGCCCTTGCGTGACATCGACAAGAAACTCCGGCCTGGCGATCTGATCGAGATCGGGCGCACCAAGGATGCCTATATTTATGAAAATCCGCGCGCACTGCCGCGGGTTATGTTTGTGACGCGTTCGCAAAAAGCTGATTTCGAGGAGATCCTGGAGACGGGCCGTTGGCCGCAGGGTTTCGATCCGCGTCAGACAATCCTGCTTGAAGATGAAGAGGCATCGCAAGTGGCGCGCCGCCGTGGCACTGCGCGCATTCTTGCCTATGAAAATACGCAGGTGCGCATTGGCGTCGATGCGCCTGATGGTGGCTGGCTTGTTCTCAACGACATGTGGCATCCTTGGTGGCGTGTCGAGGTCGATGGTGTGCCGGCAAATTTATTGCAGGCCAATGTCCTGTTCCGCGCAGTTGCTGTGCCGGCCGGGGCACGAAATATCCGCTTCTATTTTGCGCCCTTCTCGGGGCTTGCCTTCACAATGCGGGAAAAGCTCACGGGACCGTAAGAAAAAGGTGACGGAAAACAGCCGTCATTGCGCCGCGAAAAGGCCATGAAAAATGCTGCGCAGCAAAGGATTTAATTGTCGGAGCATGGTCATTTTTTCGCAGGGGCTTGCTCTTGGCGGTCTGCGACCCCATAAACCTGCGCACCGGCCTTTGCTGGATGCGAGGTGAGATGAGGCGTTCCGTCGTGGACGATAGAGAGGGCGCCAGCCCCGCAGATTCAACCGCGTCGAACTCGGCCGCGTCGCCGGAGGAAGCGCATGTTGCGCGTCGTCATCTGGTTTGGCGACGGATCGGCATGGCTCTCAGCCTCGTCATTCTTGCACTGTCCGTTTTCGTTCTAGCGCGCACGATTTCCGATCTCAATTTGGGCGAGTTGCGCGCAGCGATTGCCGCGACAAGCCTCGAGCAGATTCTCGCAGCGTGTTTTTTCACGACACTCTCCTATCTGGCGCTCACCGGCTATGATGCTGTGGCTTTGCGCCAATTGCGGATCAGCGTTCCCTATCGAACCACCGCCCTTGGTTCATTTACGAGCTACGCCATTTCTTTCACGCTCGGTTTTCCGCTGATCACGGCAGGCACTGTGCGTTACTGGATCTATTCGCGCGCAGGTGTCAGCGCTGCCAAGGTTGCAAGCCTGACAGTGATTGCGGGGCTGACCTTCTGGCTTGGCATGGCGCTGGTGATCGGCATTGCGCTCACCATCCAGCCCGATGAGATTTCCGAAGTGAATATGCTTCAGGGCTGGGTCAATCTCATCATCGGGCTTGGCGTGCTTTTCGCACTCATGTTCTATCTCGCCTGGGTGTCGCGCGGTCATCGGCGCGTGAGCGTGCAGGGGCTGCGGCTCGAATTGCCAGGCCTGACCGTCACTCTTTCGCAATTGACGCTGGGCGTGATCGATCTGTGCTGCGCAGCGGCGGCTCTCTATGTCATTCTCCCGGCCGGACATGAGCTCGATTTCATCAGCTTTTGTGCGGCCTATGTCTTTGCCTGCCTGCTTGGCATCGCAAGTCACATGCCTGGCGGCATCGGCGCTTTCGAAGCGACCATGCTGAATACGGTGCCGGCGCCCTCTGCTGCGGCGCTGCTCGCCTCGCTGCTTCTGTTCCGGGTGATTTATTATCTCGTGCCTTTCGTTCTGGCGCTGGCATTGCTGGGCGCGGATGAGGCTTTGCGGCGCTGGAACAGCCTGCGTGCAGCCATGAGCCGGCCGGAGGGCGAGGGCTAGTTCGATCCCGTCCAAGACTCGGCTTGATCAAGGGGCGGCGCATCGCGCATATGGTGAACATAGGCGCGCAACGGGCGGGGGGTCATGTCGTCAACGCAACCCATTCTGCAATCTCTGGTCGATGCTCTGCCAGATCCCGTTCTCGTGCTTGGTCCCGGCCAGAAGATTCTCGCCAGCAATGTGCCGGCGCGCCAGCTTTTCGCTATTTTGCGCGGGCCGGCGACCCTGCCCATGGTTTTGCGCGCGCCCGATATTCTGGCGGCGACCGATCGCGTCCTGTCGGGCGGTGCGGCCGAGACGGTGATGCTGCATGAGCGCGTTCCTGTTGAGCGCCTGTTCAGTGTCCATGTCGGGCCTTTGCGCGACGGCGATATCCTTTGCGCGGCGCTGACATTGCAGGATCTCACAGATGCCCGTCGCATCGAGCGCATGCGGGTGGATTTCATTGCCAATGCCAGCCACGAATTGCGCACGCCGCTGGCCTCGCTTCTTGGTTTCATCGAGACGCTGCAAGGCCCGGCGCGCGACGATGCTCATGCTCGCGAGCGCTTTCTGGTCATTATGCGCGAGCAGGGCCAGCGTATGGCGCGTCTGATTGATGGCTTGCTGTCGCTTTCGCAGATCGAGCGCCAGCAACATGTGCGGCCGCAGGCGCGGGTCGATCTCGTCGAAATCCTGCGCCATTGCGTCGATGCGCTCACACCTTTGGCGAAGGAGAACCAGGTCAGCCTGGGCCTTGCCGCGCCAGACAGGCTTGAGCTGATCGGCGATCGCGACGAGCTCATGCGTGTGGCGGAAAATCTGATCGAGAATGCCATCAAATATGGCTCGGATAGCGATGGCGCGCATGCGCGTGTCGATGTGAGCCTTGGCATGGAGGCAGGTCGGGCGCGTCTATGCGTCCGCGATTATGGTGCGGGCATTGCGCCCGAACATTTGCCGCGCCTGACGGAGCGTTTTTATCGCGTTCATGCCGGCCAGAGCCGCGCCAAGGGCGGTACGGGCCTTGGGCTGGCACTCGTCAAACATATTGTTGTGCGCCATCGCGGGCAGTTGCGGATCGCCAGCCAGCCGGGCGATGGCGCCGAATTCATCGTCGAATTGCCGCTGGCGGCAGATTGAAACGAAAAAGGCCGGGTTGCCCCGGCCTTTTCGTTTGATCGTCCGATGGATCTAGAGGCGGCTGAGCGCCTGCTGGGCGCGCCGCTCCCGATCGCGTTCACGGCGGCGTTCTTGCGCCGGCTGATAGGCGATGCGGGCATGATGGGTGCAATAGGGGCCCACCGTATGGGTCTTGGAGCCGCAGAAGCGGAATTCCG
>CANHAW010000058.1 GCA_947458675.1 Beijerinckiaceae bacterium | reverse complement strand
TTTTTCACCCCGCACAGAAGTCGGCGCTCGACATGTTCATCAAGCGCGCCGGCGACATTCATCCGCCGGTCCGAGGCCTCGACGCGGCCGCCGGGAAAAACATAAATGCCCGGATGAAAAGCCAGTTTCTCATGGCGACGCCCCATCAACACGCGCGGCTGCGCGCCCGAGCCATCGACGATCATCATTGTGCCGGCTGCCACAGGCCGCAAATAGGGGAGCGAGGCATCGCCCGCATCGGCGCGCGTTCCCGCCAAGCCGTCGAAACCTGTTGGCTGCGTCCCGTTCACGCCGTCTCGCCGATGATCTTGCTTGCCGGCGCGGTTTCAAACCCATGCATCCGCAAGGCCCATTGATAGCCAACCAGCGCACCCTTGATGCGCGGCAGGAACCAGAACATCAGTGCCAGAGTCAGAACCGGCCAGACGGCAATATGAATCCAGATCGGCAGGGCATCATTATGCTGCTCAACCCAGAGCATCATCGCGCCGATAATATGGGCGACAATGAAAATGGTGAAATAGGGCGGCGCATCATCGGCGCGATGATGGTGCAATTCCTCGCCGCAGGCCGTGCAATTTGCATTGACCTTCAGATAGGAGCCGAACATGCGCCCTTCTGCGCAGGCCGGGCAGCGGCAGGCAAAGCCTGTCTTGAGCGCGGGCCACCATTCACGCGGGGCATTTTCGGTTTTTTCCGGAGCAGACATGAATGCACCCTTTTTAACGCCGACGTCCCGGACCAGATGAAGGCTTTTGCTGCTTTTTGCGAGAGGACTTGGTGTCGCGCCCGGCTTTGCTCTTGCGCGTCAATCCCAGCGATTTGGCTCTTTTACCATCGCTGAGCATTTCGAAACGCAGCGCTCCGGCAAAGGGCGCGGCCTCAACCAGTTTCACTTCGACAATATCCCCAATGCGGAAGGTCTCGCCCGTCCGGCTTCCAATCAGCGCATGCATGCTTTCTTCGTAGCGGAAATAATCTGCACCCAATGTGGCGGCGGGAATAAAACCGTCAGCCCCTGTCTCTGCCAGTTTGACGAAGAGGCCCACTTTGGTGACGCCTGAAATGCGCCCTTGGAAGGATGCGCCGATTTGTTGCGATAGCCAGCCGGCGATGAGCCGGTCGATTGTGTCGCGCTCAGCCGCCATGGCACGGCGCTCGGCGGCGGAAATGCGCGCGGCAGTTTCTGCCAATTCGCCGCGCTCCATATCGGGCAGGCCATCTGGCCCGAGTTTCAGCGCGCGGATCAGCGCGCGATGGACGATGAGATCGGCATAGCGGCGAATGGGCGATGTGAAATGCGCGTAGCGGCGCAGATTGAGGCCGAAATGTCCGTAATTGTCGGAGACATATTCGGCCTGCGCCTGCGTGCGCAAAACGACTTCATTCACGGCATGTTCGTGATCGCTGCCTTTCACGCGTGAAAGAATCTCGTTGAATTGCTGCGGGCGCATCACTTGGCCCTTGGCGAGTTTGACGCCGATACTGGCCAGAAATTCCGACAGGGCATTGAGCTTTTCAGCCGATGGCTCGTCATGGGCGCGATAGATGAGATCTTGGCTGTGTTGCTCCAATGTCTCGGCTGCAGCGACATTGGCGAGGATCATGAATTCCTCGATCAGCCGATGCGCTTCAAGCCGCTCGGGCACGATGACGCGATCGACCGTGCCGTCGGCTTTCAGCAGTATTTTGCGCTCGGGCAAGTCGAGATCGAGCGGGGCGCGTTTGTCGCGGGCTTTCTTGGCGGTCTCATAGGCAGCCCAAAGAGGCTTGAGAACAGGTTCAAGAAGCGGGCGGGTGATGTCATCGGGGCGCCCATCGATGGCGGCCTGCGCCTGTTGGTAGGCGAGTTTGGCCGCAGAGCGCATCATCACGCGGTGAAATGTATGGCGCTTTTTTTGTCCATGGACATCGAGCACCATGCGCACGGCCATGGCGGGCCGGTCTTCGAGCGGACGCAAAGAACACAGATCATTCGAGATGCGCTCGGGCAGCATCGGCACGACGCGATCTGGAAAATAGACTGAATTGCCGCGCTCCAGCGCCTCGCGATCGAGTGGGCGACCGGGGCGCACATAAGCGGCGACATCGGCGATGGCGACGGTGACAATATGCCCGCCTTCATTGTCAGGATCGTCATCGGGCCGCGCATGGACGGCGTCATCGTGATCTTTTGCATCCGCCGGATCGATGGTGACAAGTGCCAGATCGCGCCAGTTCTCGCGATGATCCATCGTCGCAGGCTTGGCGCTGTCTGCCTCTGCCAGCGTTTCGGGGCTAAACACATTTGGAATTTGATGCGCGTGAATGGCGATCAGGCTGACCGCTTTCTCACTCGCCATTGAGCCAAGCCGTTGCTTGACGCGCGCAGCCGGCAGGCCGAAACGGCCCTCGCGCATGATCTCGACAGCAACAAGATCGCCATCGCTGGCATCGCGTTCCGCCCCTGCCGGGACGACGAGTTCGCGGCTGGCATTTTTCTTCTCAACCGGCAGCAATCGTCCGCCACCGCCAGGCAAGGCGCGATAAATGCCGAGCACCTGCATTTTTGCGCGCGACATGAGCTTGATGACGCGCGCCAGATAGACGGGCTTGTGTTCGTCGCCCTCATCCGACAATTCGGTGCGCAGAAGTGCACGGTCGCCAATGCCGGCGGCAGCCTGTCCGGGCTTTTGCTTGCGCGGTGTCCGGATGATGATTTTGGGCGGCGTGCCTTGGTCCTCATCCCATTCGACGGGCACAGCGAGCAATTCGCCATCGCGATCGCGTGCGCGAATGTCAGCAAGAAGCACGGTCGGCAGCATGCCGGTTTTATGCAGATGCTTGCCGCGACGCTCGACGTCGCCGCCTTCTTCCATTTCTCTCAACAGTGCTTTGAGCCCGATCTTGTCGGCACCACGCAGACCGAAAGCACGCGCAATCTCGCGCTTGCCGATTTTGAGATTGCGATCGCCGGCAGCCTCGCGCTCACGGACAATGAAAGCGAGAATCTCGGCCTTGGAGGGCAGGGGAGCGCGGTCGGGAGGGGCAGTGCGGGATTGGTTTTTCGGCACGTTGGTCCCGGTGCTTGGGATTCTGTCAGAGCCTGTTTAGCACAACATCACGAAAACATGTCTGCGTGTTCGCCCTTCCCCCGCGCTGGCGGGAGAGGGGCGCGCACACAGATCAGGCTTTCTTCTTGGCGGCGGCCTTTTTCTTGGCCGGCGCTTTCTTCTTGGCTGCTGCTTTCTTGGCAGGGCCTTTTTCGCCGGAGCCTTTTTCTTGGCTGGCGCTTTCTTGGCGGCTCTGCGCGCAGCGCCGGGGCCTTCCTTTTCGGCGATCAGCGCCAATGCGTCTTCGAGCGTAATGTCGTCGGGCGAGGTGTTTTTTGAAATGGTGGCGTTGACCTTGCCCCAATTCACATAAGGCCCGTAGCGGCCCGCGCGCACTGTGACTGCGCCGCCTTCGGGATGCTGGCCGAGCATTTTGCCGGAGCCGTCGCCTTCGCCATTCTGCTTTTTCGCGATCAGTTCCACGGCCTGTTCGAGCGTGAAACTTTCAGGATCTGTCCCCTTGGGGATGGTCGCATTGATCTTGTTCCAGGTGACATAAGGCCCGAAACGTCCCGATTTGATCGCAATTGCGCCGCCCTTCGGGTGATCGCCAAGCGCTTTTGACGAGCCGCCAAAGCGCGAGCCGCCGCCGCCTGCTTCTTTGGTGAGAATGAGATCGATGGCGCGATTGGCGCCGATCGACAAAACATCATCGTCACGGCTGAGATTGGCGTAGGTCTTGGCATGTTGCACATAAGAGCCGTAGCGCCCGATGCCGGCCAGAATGGGATCGCCGCTATTGGGATGTTTCGCCACTTCGCGCGGAAGCGACAAAAGCGCCAATGCCTTTTCAAGATCGACATCGCTGGCGTTCAGCCCTTTGGGCAGCGACGAGCGTTTCGGCTTGTCGCCTTCGCCCAGCTGCACATAAGTGCCGAAGCGACCGTCGCGGATGGTCACTTCTTCCTCAGTCGCGGGATCGACGCCCAGCACTTTGACGCCCGGCCTTCCACTTGCATCGCCATCATCGCCCGGTGTGATCGTGCGCGTGAATTTGCATTCGGGATAATTCGAGCAGCCGACGAAAGCGCCATATTTTGACATTTTCAGCGACAGCTGTCCGGCTGCGCATGACGGGCAGGCGCGCGGGTTTGAACCGTCGCCCTTGTCGGGGAAAATATGGGGCGCAAGCAGATCGTTGAGGGAATCGAGAACCTGCGTCGTTCGCAGGTCTTTCGTGCCGGCCAGCGCCGTCGAAAATTCCTTCCAGAAGTCGCGCAGCAATTGCTTGTAATCGGCGTCGTGGTTCGAGACCTTGTCGAGCTTTTCTTCCAGCTCGGCCGTGAAGTCATATTCCACATAGCGCGTGAAGAAGCTTTCCAGAAAGGCGACGACAATGCGTCCCTTATCCTCTGGAATCAGGCGTTTCTTGTCGATGCGCACATATTCGCGGTCGCGCAGAACGGCGAGCGTGGAGGCATAGGTGGAAGGCCGGCCAATGCCAAGCTCTTCCATGCGCTTGACCAAAGTCGCCTCGGTGAAACGCGGTGGCGGCTCGGTGAAATGCTGGTTCGCCTCGATCCGCTCCTTGCTCACCCGGTCGCCTTGCGACATGGGCGGCAGGCGATTGGAATCTTCATCGTCCTCGTCGTCCCGGCCTTCCTGATAGAGTTTCAGAAAGCCGTCGAAACGCACGACCTGTCCGGTGGCGCGCAGATCGATCTGCTTATAGGCACCGCCATTCACAAGGGCTGCAATATCGACACTGGTCCGCTCGAGCTCGGCGGATTCCATCTGGCTGGCAATCGTGCGCGTCCAGATCAGATCGTAGAGGCGCGCCTGTTCGATATTTTCGGCCTGGCGATTGAAGTCGCGCGGCAGGCGGGAAAGATCGGTCGGGCGCACGGCCTCATGGGCTTCCTGCGCATTTTTCGCCTTGGTCGAATATTTGCGCGGCACGCCGGGCAGATATTTGCCGCCATATTCGGATTCGATCACACGGCGTGCACCGGCAATGGATTCGGGCGCCATATCGACGCCGTCCGTGCGCATATAAGTAATGACGCCATCTTCATAGAGACGCTGCGCGATCTGCATGGTGCGCGCAGGTGCAAAGCCGAGCTTGCGTGAGGCTTCCTGCTGCAGCGTCGATGTCGTGAAGGGCGGATAGGGATGGCGCTTGGCGGGTTTGGATTCCACCGATGCAATGTTGAAGGTCGCAGCCTCCAGCGCCGTGCGAAAAGCTTCTGCTTCCGCGCCCGTGCCGACATCAAGACGATTGATCTTCTTGCCGTCGGCGCCGACAAGCCGGGCTGTGAAGGGCGCGCCGTCTTTGGTTTTCAAAAAGGCGTTGAGCGACCAATATTCGCGCGGCCGGAATTTTTCGATTTCGAGTTCGCGTTCGCATACGAGGCGCAAGGCAACCGATTGCACGCGCCCGGCCGAGCGGGCGCCGGGCAATTTGCGCCACAAAACGGGAGAGAGGTTAAAGCCGACGAGATAATCGAGCGCGCGGCGGGCGAGATAGGCCTCAACCAGCGCCGTGTCGATCTCGCGCGGGTTCTTCATCGCCTCGAGAATGGCTGATTTGGTAATGGCGTTGAAGACGACGCGCTGGACCGGCTTTTCCTTCAGCACGCGCTTGTTCTTGAGAACTTCAAGCACATGCCAGGAAATGGCCTCGCCCTCGCGATCCGGATCGGTCGCGAGGATGACGCGATCGGCATCCTTCACCGCTGCGGCAATGTCCGACAGGCGCTTGGCAGCCTTGGCATCGACCTCCCAGAGCATGGCGAAATCGGCCTCCGGATCGACCGATCCATCCTTGGCTGGCAGGTCGCGGACATGGCCGAACGAGGCGTAAACCTCGTAGCCGGTGCCGAGATATTTGTTGATCGTCTTGGCCTTGGCAGGCGACTCGACGATGACGACATCCATGGAAATATCCTGAAATTCAGTGACTTGGCCCTGAAAACCAGAGCCGTGCGGCCGGCCCCGGAAGGGTTCCGGGGGGCTGGCTTGAGGTGCGAACCATGGTGGAGGCCCCCCCGGCTTGTCAAATGCGGGGGGTGGAGCTTTGGTCTCAACCCCTGTGCTGGGGCAGGCTCCAGTCAAAATAAATGGCCGCTCCGCGCAGGGCGAGGCAGGCGACAAAACCACTGACGAAGGCAATGTCCTGGGGCACCGACAGGCCGATCAGGCCAACATAGGCCAAGGCCCCGAACAAAGCGGCGGTGATGTAGATTTCCTTGCTGAAGATGATCGGGCTCTCGCCGCCCAGCACATCGCGGATGATGCCGCCGAATGTTGCCGTGACCATGCCCATGGCGACTGCAGCAACCGGGCCGGCGCCTGCTGAAAGGGTGCGCTCTGCCCCCGTGACGCAGAAAAGGGCGAGGCCGATGGCATCGAACCAGATGAGAAAGCCTGCATCGCGAATGCGGCGCGAGAAAAAGACAACGACGCCCATGGCTACGCAAACAAGCAGATATTCGGGCTGGCGGATCCAGAAGACCGGCGTGAGCCCCAGCAGCAGATCACGGATCGTACCACCGCCAATCCCCGTGACGGTCGCCAGCATGGCAAATCCGACAATGTCCATTTTCTTATGTGCGGCCACGATTCCGCCGGTCGCGGCGAAGACGGCAAGGCCGCACCAGCTGAGAATAGTGATGCCCGTTTCAAGCATGATTCGATCCGATAAGAGGCAGCCTCGCTGTAAAGAGCGGGCGCTGCTGTCGCAAGCTTGAGACGAGCGGACTGGCTTTGACGCGCACGGCGATTGGTCTATGCAGGATGAAAGACACGGGAATGAAATGACTGGATCGCCAAGCCAAGCTTTCGAGCGCTTCTTCCCCCACTGGCTGCGAACCTTTGTTCGCGCGCGGGAAACCGGGCTTGTTGTGATTGCTCTGGCAACGGGTGCCCTGTCGGGTGTGCTCGTCGGCCTGATCGCCAATGGCGCACAATGGGCGCATGAGTTTTTCTTCCTGTTGCCGCTCGATCAATATTTGTCAGGAAGCGACAAGGTGGATTCCTGGCGCGCGCTGAGCGTGCCTGTGGCAGGCGGTCTTGTGCTGGCGGGCCTCGCTTATTTTGTCGGCAATCGCCTCAAGTCGCGCATGGCCGATGCCATCGAGGCCAATGCTTTGCACGGCGGGCGGCTCAGCATGGGGGGCTCTCTTTATATTACAGCCCAGACGTTCATCTCCAATGCCTGTGGCGCGTCTGTGGGTCTGGAGGCCGCCTATACGCAAATCTGCGCCGCCGTCTCTTCCTTTTTCGGACGCGGGCTTGCCGCGCGCCGGTCCGATATGCGCCTGTTGGTGGCCTGCGGTGCGGCGGGCGCGATTTCAGCTGCTTTCGGCGCGCCCTTGGCGGGCGCCTTTTATGCGTTCGAAGTGGTGCTTGGCGCTTATACGGTTGCGTCGCTCGTGCCTGTCGTGGCGAGCGCGATTGTTGCCAATCTTGTCGCGAGCCGCATTACTTTTCGCCATGATCCTTTGCCTGCCATTGCTGAATTCAATGCAGCGACGGGCGAATTTTTCGTTCATGTTTTCATTCTCGGCGTGCTCTGCGCTTTTGCCTCAATCTTGCTGATGCAGGGCGTGGCCGTGGCCGAGCGCATGTTCGGCCACAAGCGCCTGCCTATGTTTTTGCGCCCGGCGCTGGGCGGTTTGATTGTCGGTGTTTTCGCGCTCTTCACGCCGCAGGTTCTGGCCGCCGGACATGGCGCTTTTTATCTCAATCTCACAACATCCGTGCCGCTTGGCATGCTGGCCGCCGTCATCGTGTTAAAAGCGCTGGCCTCGGCTGTTTCATTGGGGGCGGGCTTTCGCGGCGGCCTGTTTTTCGCCGCTCTTCTTTTGGGCGGATTGATCGGCCGGTTTTATGCTGATGCACTCACGCTCTATACGCCCTTTGCCTTTCCTGCTGCTCTGGCGGCAATCGCCGGCATGGCGGCTTTCGGCACGGGCGTGCTCGGTGCGCCTGTGACAATGACGGTTCTGGCGCTCGAGACGACGGGCGATTTTTCCGTGACGGCGGCAGCGCTGGCTGCCTGCGCCGTGTCGGCACTGATCGTGCGCGAGACCTTCGGCTATTCCTTCGCCACCTGGCGTTTCCATCTGCGCGGCGAGACCATTCGCGGGCCCCATGATGTCGGCTGGATCCGCCAGTTGAATGTCGCGCGGCTGATGCGGACAGATGTGCGCACCCTGCCGGGCGACACGACAATTGCATTGGCGCGCGACATGTTTCCGCTGGGCATGGCGCGCGAAATGGTCGTGATCGACGGGCAGGGCCGCTATGCGGGCTTGCTGCTCGGCGCCGATCTGCATGCGGCCCCGGCCCACCGCGCCGAGGAGCCCGTTCTGTCTCTGGCCTCCCATCGCGGGGCCTGGCTTTTGCCGGGCATGACCATCCGCGAGGCCATCGATTCTTTTGAGACGAACGAGGCCGATGTGCTGGCCGTGGTGGACGAGGGGGAGGGCCGCCAGCTTCTGGGTCTGGTGAGCGAAGCCCATGCCCTGCGCCGATATGGCGAGGAACTGGAGCGACGGAACCGGGAATTTGCGCGCTAAGGCCGGCTCGGCGCTTGCGCCCCCCACGCCTTACACCCTATAGAACCTTCTCATGTCTCAGACGCCCTCGCCGTATTCCTTCCCGCACCGGCATTTGCTCGGCATCCAGGGTCTTTCCCGTCCCCAGATCGAATATTTGCTCGATATGGCCGATGAGGCGGTGAACGTTTCCCGTCAGGTCGAGAAAAAGCGCACCGTCCTGTCCGGGCGCACGCAGATCAATCTGTTCTTCGAAGCCTCGACGCGCACGCAATCTTCCTTCGAGCTGGCCGGCAAGAGGCTGGGCGCCGATGTGATGAATATGGCGGTCGCCAATTCGAGCGTGAAAAAGGGCGAGACGCTGATCGACACGGCCGTGACGCTCAATGCCATGCGCCCCGATCTCATT
>CANHAW010000057.1 GCA_947458675.1 Beijerinckiaceae bacterium | reverse complement strand
GCATCGTGCGATCAGCCAAAGAGGCATGGCCATTGACAGCCAATTGCACGCCAAGGCCCGAGACGACAGCCTCGTTCAATTCGATCAATCCATCATTGAGCCGAGCAGAAACCGTCGCCGTTTCAAAACCTGTCCGGCCATTTCGCATTTCTGTCACGATGGAGAGTGGGCGCTTTTCCAGACGGCGCAGGGCCTGTTCGAGATCGAGGCCAAGAATATCGCCATTGCGGAAGGTGATTTGCGCACCGCCGTCGAGCGAACGTACAATATCAGCCACGCTTTCGCCCGAGCCGTCGAGCGAGAACTGGCCGCTGGCCTCGCCGGTGATGCGGATTGAGCGCAAAGCTTCCTTCATTGCTGTACCGGAATCGATGCGCGAGAAAACGCCATTGGCGCGCAGATCCATGCCTTGCGCACCGGGCAGGAGGCTGAGACGTCCGCGCACTTGGCCGCCGAATGTTTTCGCCTGTCCGAGCGTCACATCGAGGCGGCCGTTGGAGAGCAGGATCGAACAGCCGGCATCTTCGAAGACCGTGCGTCCCCAGCGCGCGCGGGTTGCCGAAAAGCGCAGGTCGATATCGGCGAAATCCAGCGCTGCCAGCGAAAGGGCGCTGCGGTTCCATTGGCCATCCGCCCCGGTGAGGCCCGGTAGATCGGAAATGATGGGTGCCAGAATGATCAGGTCGCTCGCCAAAGTACCCGACACGGCAGGGCGCGTTTGTGTGCCCTGTATAGCCAATGCGCCCTCGAAGGAATTGCCGTCCATCGTCATGCGCAGGCCCGAGAGAGCAAGCGATTGGAGATTGCCGCGCGCATTGCCTGACAAAGTGAGATTGGCAAGGGGGCCGGGCAGAGGCACATCAATGCCGAATGTGCCAAGCAGCGCGCGCAGCGAGGGGCTTGCCGCATTCATGCGGCCTTCAAAATGCATGCGCGGGCTACCCGAGAGCGCGCCGCTGGCGGTGAGCTGCAGATTGGGTGACTCGATTTTCAGCGTCGCGGGGCTTTGGTCGCCGCGCAGAAAGGCAGTCGGTTTGCCGAGCCAGCCGGCGATCTCGCCTCTTTCGCCCTGCCAGGCGAGCGAACCCGACAGAGAGGCCGGCGCATTCAGTCGCGGCCAGTCCAGAGTGAGATTGATCTTTTCGATGAGAACCGGATCGATGGCGCCCCGCCGGCGCAGACGGGCCGTGCCGTCGCTCAGGCTGATCGTGCCAAGCCGTGCTTCATCCGCGCCTGTGGCTGCGGGCGTGGCGGGCAAAGCATCGCTGGCACGGGCAATGGCGCCCTGGCGCAGCAGCGGCAGGTCGGCATGGTCATAGGTGATCTCCGGCGAAACCAGATTGACGGAGGCCAGCTCCATCTTTCCCGCGATCAGCGGCAGAAGGCGCAGATTGCCGCGCAAAATGTCGGAATGGATGACGAGCGATCCGTGGTCGTCGGAGATGATCACATTTTCGAGTTTGATGCGCGGACGGGGCAGGACGGCGAAAGTCGCGCGCCCCTCAGCCGTTGCGCGCAGCCCGGTCGAGTTCAAGACCTGCTCGGCCAATTCGCGGCGTAGAGCCTCGCCAGACAGCGTCCAAGGCGCTGCTGCTGCTGCAAATGCAGCAAGAGCGAGGGGCAGGGCAAGCCATGTCAGTCTGGACTTCATGCGGGGCGCAGGCCTTGAAGGAATCGTCTCGGGCAGGATTTTTCAGCCGGCATAAGTGAAGCCATGAAGGCGGCTGAAGCAAGGCGGCATGTGCATATCCTCGGGAAGGGGGATTGACCTGCATCATGGCCAAAAGGCCTGATCGGGCGTTGTCTGTGATCGCGGAGGGTATTGCCCATGCATGATGACGATCACGCCCATCTGACACGCATCGAGCTGGAGCCGGCTCCCGGCCCCAAAGAACATGCTGCCGACCATTCCTATTCCTTCGTGGCGCCGCTCAGCATTGGCGGGACGCTGGACCTGAATGCGTGGAAGGCCAAACGCGCGCTTTGCTTCGTTCACCGTGTGGGGCGCGACGGAGATATCCGCCACGGCCTGCTGATGCATCGGGCCGGGGGGACTTCAGGCAGCACCTGGGTTTTCGATTACGAGCTTGGCCGCGGCGAGGAGGAGGCGGGCTTCCGCTTCGAGACGCACCGCTTCATCGAGGGCGGCTATGTCGCCATTCGCGATGAGGATGGGCTCGCCCACACGTTTCGCGTGGCGAGCGTCAAGCCTGCGTGAGGGGGCGCAAGGCCGGCAGATTATTCTGCCGGCTTGAGCGTTCCGGTGGGCTCTGCCTCTGCGGCCTTTTTCGTGCGGCCGGAAAGATAGCTGTCCACCTTGTCGAGATAAAAATAGACGACCGGCGTGATGAAGAGCGTCAGCAATTGCGAGACGCAGAGGCCGCCGACAATGGCAATGCCCAGCGGCTGGCGAAGTTCGGCGCCCGCGCCTGCACCAATGGCAATCGGCACGGCGCCGAAAATGGCTGCCAGCGTCGTCATCATGATCGGACGGAAACGGATAATCGCGGCCTCGCGAATGGCGGGCAGGGCCTCCATCCCCTCGTTTCGTCGCTCAATTGCAAAGTCGATCATCATAATCGCGTTTTTCTTCACGATGCCGACCAGCAGCAATATGCCGATGATCGCAATGACCGACAGATCCATATTGAAGGCCCAGAGCGCGATCAGCGCACCAAGCCCTGCCGAGGGCAGGCCGGAGAGAATGGTGATGGGATGGATATAGCTCTCATAGAGTACGCCCAGCACAATGTAGATCGTCAGAACCGCAGCAAGAATGAGCGGCACCTGTCCCTTTTGTGCATCCTGGAAGAGCGCTGCTGTGCCGGAGAAATTCGTGCTGATCGTTGCAGGCAGATTGATCTCGCGCTCGACGCGGCGGATCGCCTCCACCGCTTCGCCGATCGACACGCACTGCGCTGTGTTGAAGGAGAGCGTCACCGCCGGCTGTTGCGATTGACGATTGACCGTGAGCGGGCCAACCGAGCGCCTGATGGTTGCAACCTGATCGAGCGGGATGATGGGCGCAGACGAGACGCCGCCACCGCTGCCCGTCGTGGATGCGCCACTCGTGCCACCAGTCCCGCCGGTTGCAGCCACCGTGCCGCCCGATCCGCTTTGCGCGCGAATGTAAATGCGCCCGAGCGCTGAAGGGTCTTCGCGGAAATCGCCCTTGGCCTCAAGCAGCACGGCGTAATCGGCCGATTGCGTGAAAATGGTCGAGATCTGGCGATTGCCGTATGTGTTGTAGAGCGCCGTGCGGATCTGTTCGACCGTCAGGCCAAAAGCGGCGGCCTTTTCGCGATCAATCTCAATGGCAAGTTGCGGATTGCGGATCTGCAGATCGGTGGTCACATCGCGCAGGCCCGGCAGGCGGCGCATCCGATCGAGCATTTCAGGCGATTTTTCGTAAAGCGCACCCAGATCGCCCGATTGCAGCGTATATTGATATTGCGCGCGCGCCACGCGGCCGCCGTTCAGATTGAGATTCTGAACCGGATTGAAAACGACATTGATGCCGGGAACTGTATTGGCTTTCTGGCGCAGTCGCGCGATCACGCCGCCAATATTGCCGCGCTCCTTTTTCGACTTCAGCTTGATGAAGAAACTGCCGACATTGGCGCCGCCATTGCCGGCGTTGTAAATCATATATTCGACAGCCGGATCTTCCATCACAAGGGCAGCGACCTGCTGCTGCTTTTCCGACATGGCCTTGAAGCCGATATCGGGTGCTGCTTCGCTGGAGCCGGAGAGGAAGCCGGTATCCTCGATCGGGAAGAAGCCTTTCGGCATCCAGCTGAACATCCAGACGCTTGCGATAATCGTTCCGATCGTCACCGCCAGCATGGTGAGGCGGAAGCGCAGAACGATATCGAGCATGAAGCGATAGCCGTTCGTAACGCCGTCAATAACCCAATCGACACCGCGCGAGAATGCGCCGGGCTTGGCGTGATGATCGACGGGTTTGAGAATGCGCGCGCACAGCATCGGCGTCAGCGTCAGCGACACAAAGCCCGAGACGAGAATGGCGCAGGAAATGACCACCGCAAATTCGCGGAAGACGCGACCGACCACGCCGCCCATGAGCAGCACGGGGATGAAAACGGCAACCAGCGAGAGCGTGATCGAAATGATCGTGAAGGTGATTTCTTTCGAGCCCTTCAGCGCCGCCTCGAACGGTTTCATGCCGTCTTCGATATGTCGCACGATATTTTCGAGCATGACG
The DNA here is from genome assembly GCA_947458675.1 of Beijerinckiaceae bacterium. Classification (GTDB taxonomy): domain Bacteria; phylum Pseudomonadota; class Alphaproteobacteria; order Rhizobiales; family Beijerinckiaceae; genus Terripilifer. The sequence goes on along the minus strand of CANHAW010000057.1, from coordinate 4,796 downwards.
ATCGCATCGTCGACGACGAAGCCCACAGCCAGCGTGATGGCGAGCAGCGAAATATTGTCGATCGAATAGCCGAAGACATACATGAAGGCGCAAGTGCCGATCAGCGACACCGGCAGCGCCAGCGTCGGGATGAGCGTTGCAGCGAAATTTTTCAGGAACAGGAAGATAACGAGCACGACGAGCGCGACAGAGAGTGCCAGCGTGAATTCAACGTCTTCCAGCGATTCACGGATCGACACGGAACGGTCGTTGAGAACATGCGCCTGGATCGAGGGCGGCAATTGCGCCTGATAATTCGGAAGCTTCTGCTTGATGGCATCGACGACCTGAACCGTATTGGCATCCGACTGGCGATAGACGGCCAGCAGGATGGCCCGGTCATTGCCCTTCCAGGCCGCGACCTGATCATTCTCGACGCCATCATAGACACGCGCCACTTCGCCCAGCCGCACCGGTGCGCCATTGCGCCAGGCGACAACGAGATCGCGATAGCCTTCGGCATGTTCGATCTGGCCTGAAGCTGTCAGCGTGAAATTGCGATCGGCGCCGCGCAATGTGCCCACAGGCGTTGCCGAATTGGCAGCCGACACGGCATTGCGAATATCCTGCAGGGTGAGGCCGCGGGCAGCTGCTGCATCGGGATCGGCCTCGACGCGCACGGCGAATTTCTGCTGGCCGAAGATCGAGACCTGCGCAACGCCGGGAATTTGTGAAATCTGCTGAGCAAAAATCTGCTCGGCATAATCATTGGTCGTCGACAGCGGCAGCGTCGGCGAGGACAGGCCCAAAAAGAGAATGGGTGAATCCGCCGGATTCTCTTTGCGGAAGCTCGGCGGCGACGTCATTTCTGGCGGCAGTCGGCGCAGGGTTGCCGAGATCTGCGATTGCACGTCGAGCGCTGCGCCATCAATGTCGCGGTCGAGATCGAATTGCAGCGTAATATTGGTGTCGCCCGTGCGCGAGCGCGATGTCATCAGCGTAATGCCGGGAATGGTCGCAAAGGCGCGCTCGAGCGGCGCGGCCACCGATGCAGCCATCGTCTCCGGATTTGCACCCGGCAGATTGGCCGAGACATTGATCGTCGGGAAGTCGACGCGGGGCAGGGCCGCGACCGGGAGTTTCAGATAACCGAAAATGCCGAAGACGATGAACGACACCATCAATAGTGTCGTCATCACCGGACGCCGGATGCAGAGTTCAGGCAGCGACATCAGGAATTACCCTTCTTGACTTCGGCATTTCGTATTTCGACGCGCGCGCCATTGGTCAGCGCCAGTGCGCCATCGACCACGACATTCTCGCCGCCCTTCAGCCCGCTGGTGACAATCTCGCGGCCTTCCTGGAAGCGGGCGAGCTGGACGGGACGCACGCGCGCCACGCCATCCTCGATCACATAGACGAAACTGCCCGATTGTCCGGCCTGCACCGCCTCGCGCGGCACACTGACAACATCTTGGTCGACCCGCATGGTCATGCGCACCGAGCAGAGCTGTCCTGCCCAGAGAATTTCGTCGGGATTGTTGAAGGCTGCGCGCACGATAATCGTGCCTGTTGCCGCATCGATCGTGTTCTCAATCACCGCAAGACGGCCCTTGACGGATTTATTGGCGCCTTGCGGGGTGACCGACACTTCGGAATCCTCACGCGACAGAGCATCGCGCAGATCGCCGAGCAGACGCTGGGGCACCGAGAAAGCGACATAAATCGGCGTTGTCTGCACGATGGTTGTCAGCGTACCCGTGGCGCTGGAATCGCCCGAGCGGACGATATTGCCGGCTTTTTGCGAGAAGGTGCTGACGCGGCCAGAAATCGGCGCCTTGATCGTGTACCAGCTCAATTGCACTTTGAGATTTTCGGTCTGCGCCTCGTCGCCCATGATCGAGGCGCGCGCGGCGGCGGCTGCCGTTTTCGCATTGTCGAGACTGACCTGCGTGCCGGTCTGTTTGGCGACAAGCTCCGAAAAGCGCGACACGTCGCGCTCTGCCTGTTCAAGCGCGGTGCGGTTTTTCGCCAAGGCCGCTTCGGCCTGTTTGATCTGCGCTTCGATCTGGCGCGAGTCGAGCCGCACAAGAATGTCGCCAGCTTTCACCGGCGCGCCATCGGCCACGAGAATGCTGTCGATCTGCGCATCGATGCGCGAGCGGATCGCAACGCTGGCGATCGGCTGCACGGTGCCGACAGCTTCTGCCATAAAGGGCATGGGTCCGCGCACAACCGGGGCGATCCGCACGGAGACGGGCGGGCGTCCCTGTCCCTGGCCTTGTCCTTGCTGGGCTTGCTGTCCCTGCGGGCGTGCCGCCTCGCTTCTGGGAGCATTCGCCTGTTGGGCATTGGCGCGGAAGTCGGAAATGGCTGGCCAGTAAAAGGCGGTCGCGCCAAGGCCCGTCACACAGGCGGCGATCATGGCAGCGCGTTTCGCGGTCATCATTTCCTACTCCCATCAGGCCTTTATGCGCGGGCTCGACCCCGATTTCTTTCAAGCCTGGCGCGCACATTGGTAGCAGGAGCGAGCATCTTGGCAAGCCGCGTTGCGGTGATGTTTTCGCGCAGCTTGACCCTTCTGGCCATGTCTGGCCCGGGCTTGATCGTCAGTCTACGGGCGCGCCCAAAAGGCGGACCATGCGCGCACGTTTACACTCTGTCTAAAAGATGGGGAGCCCGACAGAATCTGCAAGCGAAGATGATGCGCCCCGGTCAGGCTGGCCGGCCCGATATTTCTTGGCTCAGCGCCCTGGCGAGATCTTCGCTCGTGAATGGCTTTGCAACAATGCCACGCCGATTGTGCGATGGCGGGACGCCCGCGCGGCCATAGCCGGTGGTGAAGATGAAGGGGCAGCTTTTGCCGGCCAGTTCGTCGGCCACGGGATCGATCTTTTGGGAGCCCAGATTGACGTCGAGCACAGCCGCATCAATGCCGCCTTCCCGGATGAGGGCCAAAGCATCGGCCACCTGCGAGACGGAACCCGCGATAATGCAGCCAAGGTCGGTGAGCATGTCTTCGAGCGTCAGGGCAATGAAGGGCTCGTCCTCCACGATCAGGATCTTGCGGCCCCGCAAAGTATCGATTGGCGATATGGCGCCTATCTCTTCCGTCATCTGCTGGCCTTTGGCCGCTCTCGGGCGGCAGAGCCGTCAAGCGAGAATATGAGGGAAACACAGAATGACCATGGATGGGCTTGAGTTGATTTGCAAGCTTTACTGATTTGTTTGTTTCTGTTTCTGAAATAGAAACATTCCGGTCATCAACCAGCCCGCGATCAGGGTAAAGCCCCCCGTCGGAGCTGCCATCGGAAAAAGGCCTCGCGCGGCCAGCGCGCGCAAAGCGAGATCGCCGCAGAACAGGATTGCGCCTAAAAGCACGATGCCGGCAGAGGCCATCGACAATCGGCTAGGAGGGCCGCGCAGCAAAGCGACTGCCAGTGCCGCATGAAGAAGCGCAAATTCAGAGGCGGTCTTCAAATTCTCGCCATAGCCGCCATGCGCGGCCATGGCCGCGGCTGCAATTCCGCCCGCGCCCAAAAGGCCGGTCAGGAGGCTCAGAAGGCGGGCGAGAACAATCATCAATGAGATCCGGGAGCGTCGCTGCAATCAGCGCTGGACCATAAACCCCGATCGCTTGAGTGCAAGCCGGGCGCGCCGGCCCCGTGCGCCCGACAAGGGGAGACGTCCGGCGGCTATATCGATCAGCTTTGGCGCTTCGGCGAGACCGGTGCGCTCAAGCAATCTGCCGATGAGATGGCGTCCGCTGCCGGTCCGAAACCGCCATAAGCGGACGCGATGCCGGCCGCCCAGATGATAGTTCCTGCGCTCGAGCGGCGGTTGGCCCGTTTCCAGAAACAGCAAGAGCGTGAGCAGCGAGATCGGAAACGAACCCAAGACCAAGGCTGTCAGGGCACTGCTGCGTTCAGCAGCTCTGGCGAGCTTGCGGAATGGGGTCTTTTTGGATCCATAAAAAACGCTTATTACCAAATATTTACGCATCTGACTTGCCACTCAACCTGAACATCTGGGCTGATAATCGCCGGCGGTAATATAGGGAAGATTAACTCTGTCTCAACCATGCGGGGATCAAACTCTGTGCATCTGAGTCGAGGATGGCCGCAATGAGCGCGGAAAAGCAGTGCGATAAGCGGAAATCCGGGTGCTGGCGGCATCCTGGATTGGTTTGCCTTTCGCTCCTTTTCTTTGCTGGCATTGGCTTAGCGGCCTTTGCGCCCGCCTTTGGCGATCTTGCCGGTTCTGATGGCCCGCTGCGTCTGGCAGGGTTTGCTTTTCTCGGTTTGGGTCAGTTTTTCGGCCAGCGGGCGGAGGCTGAAAGCGATCCTGTCGCGCCGGCCGTCCCGGGCGACATGCTTGTGCCCGCGCGGCGGGTCTCTCCGCAGGCGGATCGTCAGGCTCCTGTCGTTTCGGATGAGCGCTCCCCGGAGCCGGACGAGACGCATCGTCTGCTGGCACATGTGCTTGCCACCCCGGCGGGCCCCATTGCGCGGCGTGTTCTCATCACCCATTTGCCGGCCCCGGAAGCCCCGCTGGGCATGCTGGAATGCACCGCTTTTGCCTCGCAATTCGCCCGCGCTCTGGCTTGCGAGGGGCGGACCATTTTGGTCATGCTGGGCGCTCTGGGGGCGCAGCGCCCCGGCCTGTTTGAGCTTGTCGAAGGCAGCTCCTCCTTTTCAGAGGCAATCCACCGGGAGGCCGGCTCGAGGCTCCACGTCCTGCCGGCCGGTCGCGGGCGAGCTTCTGCGGGTGCGGCGCGCGACATGGTGATCGATGCGCTCTCGGAAACCTATGATTTC
>CANHAW010000056.1 GCA_947458675.1 Beijerinckiaceae bacterium | reverse complement strand
TGGCATCGGGCCGGCATGAAGATGCACCCAACACGCCCACCATGCGCGAATTGCTCGAGGATGAAAAAGACCGGCAGATCCTCGACATTCTGATGGCGCGGCTCGATCTCGGACGCCCCTATCTCGTGCCGCCCGGCGTGCCGGCAAATCGTGTTGCTTTGTTGCGCAAGGCTTTCGATTTGACCGCAGCCGATGCGGATTTTCAGGCCGAGGCGACGAAAGTCGGCATCAAGATCGATCCGATCGCGGGCGAGGCCGCGCAAAAGATCATCGCCGACATGTATAAAACGCCGACCGATGTTCTTTCGCGCATGCAGGCCATCGTCCAGATTGCAAAATAGAATCAGGGCCACAGCGCCCTGATTCCATCCACGACATATTGGACGGCAAGAGCCGAGAGAATGACACCCAGCATGCGCGAGAGCACATGCTGGCCTGTCGTGCCCAACAGGCGGGCGAGGCGCGCGGCGGCAAGAAAAACAAGCAGACAGACGCATGCCACCAAAGCGACAAGACCCAGCAGGCTGACAAGGCCCAGAACATCGCGCTGGTTCTCTGAGGCCAAAAGAATAACGGCGGTAATGGCGCCCGGCCCCGCCATCAACGGAATGGCCAGCGGCACGGCAGCGACATCGCGAATGCGATCCTTGCCGAGCGCAACATCGGCCGTCTGCTCGTCGCGATCGGCGCGCCTCTCGAAAATCATTTCGAATGCGATCCAGAAGAGAAGAAGGCCGCCGGAAATACGAAAGGCTGCCAGACTGACCTCAAGCCAGCGCAACAGCCAATCGCCGGCGATGATGAAAAAACTCAAAATGGCAAAAGCATAAATCGAAGCTTTGAAGGCGCTGGCCCGCCGCGCGGCTGCATCCAGCCCGCCCGTCAAAGTCAAAAAGACCGGTGCCAGACCGATCGGATCAATCGTGACGAACAAGGTGACGAAACCGACGATGAAAGCATCACCCGTCATGCCCCTTGCTCCCGCCATCCGCGCACAGGTCAACAATGCTCCATTTTGCCAGAAGGCTGACGGCATGGATGACACGCGATTGGGGCAATCCAGCCGCCAAGGACAACATTTCAACGCTGAGACTGGATGCGGATAAAGCAACGAGAATTGTCTGCATCAGCGTATCCTCCGCCGCATTGCGCCGCGACAGGCTGAAAAGCGCATGACGGCTCACCTCGCGCCAGTCCGGCGCAGCAGGATGCAGAGACACAAGCGTGCGCGCATCGATGCCATGCGAAGGATAGGCTGCAAAATAACGATAGGGATCGAGCTGTTCGGCAATGGCGCGACGGTCGGCCTGCCCCGATGCCGAAGCGGCGCGGCGCCTGCTGCCAAGCTCATCCCATAAAGCGCAATAATCGCGCATCAGCACAGACCAGTCGAAACTTTCCCGCGCCACTTCACGGGCCCGCGCGCCAAGCCTGCGACGCAGACTCTCATCGACAACCAAAGCAAGAGCTGCATCGCGCAAAGCGCGCAGATCGACGCTGACATGCTGACTGGCAAGGCCGATATAGACATCATAGGTGATGGTGCGCGCAGCAAAGGCGCGGGCATATTCCTCCCCCGCCTCGATCTGCGGCATGAAAGTGGGAATGAGAAATCCCGTCTCGCCATGGCGAACAGTCTGGCGATAGCCATCCCATTGCGTCGCGATCACAGGCTTTCCCGCTGCCATGGCCTCGATGATCGTGAGGCCGAATGTTTCCTGGATATTGTCCGACAGCGAGATGAAAATATCGCTGGCAGCCCAGCCAAGCGCACGCTGGCGCGCATCGGTTCCATCCAGCCAGAGATGACGCAGCGAGGGCGCAAAATCGCGCGCGCCATCCTTGAAGGCATTTTCGATCATGTCATTGGCGAACCATCCGCACTGGACGAGAACGATCTTGCGACCCGTGGCGCGCGCAACTTCCTCAAGTCCCAGATACATGGGATAGGGATGCGCCTTGGCGTGAAAACTCAAACGGCCCAGAAAAAAGAAGGCAATCTCATCGGGTGCAAGACCAAGCTCGCGCCGGGCCTGCGCCTCGTCCATGCCGAAGTCGACATAATCATCGCAATGAACGCCCAGCGGAATGGTCGCCAGATGCGGCCGATTCATCCGCGCCTCTTTGCCGAAGCGCCAGCGCAGATAATCCTCCTGCACATCGAGCAAAGTCTCGACACTGGCTGTCACGGCCTGCGACGTGCAGATGAGACCATCCCACGGCATGACCGGCGCAATGGAGAGATCGGTCAACAGGCCCATGGCGCCATCGGAGGAAATCGTATGGGTGATGCCGGTCAGCGAATAGGCATCATTGCCAAAAACATGCCGCTGGCGCGCCTGGCGACCGATTGAGGGATCCGCCAGATGCAGGCAGCCCGCCGCCGACAGGCCTGCATGATCGGAAAGATCAATCCATTTGGCTGCAACGCGCGGATCGATGCGCCGGACATCTTCAGCAAAGACGGCCCCCGTCTTCGGTGAAGGGCCAACGCCGACCATAGACCCGCCTGCGGCCGCCCCGACCATGGCGCGCAGAAAGGAATGGCCCGCCGACTGGCGACCCATAATGCGCTTTTCAGGCAGATGAAAACCATCGGTCTCGAAGCGGAGTGCGGCAAGCCGCGATGTGCCTTGCAAAGAATCGGTCATGAAAGAACGTCAAAAATTCGCCCGCAGGCGTTTTGGGAGGATCTCCCCATTAAGCAGATTTACGCAAGCCTTGCCAGACCATCCACGCTTCGCCCCGATAACGGGCGCCTGTCACCTGAATGGTGCATCTGGCAGCATGGAGACTGACTTGCCGCTGCGGAGGGTCGAATGTCCGATATGGTCACCCCCGGCCGGGGCCCACGCGGCTTCAAAGCCCGCGCGTGACGTCGTCGAACAGCTCATCGACCGTCAGCTTACGCGGCAACAGACCCTGCTGCATGGAAAAATCGATCGCCATCTGAATGCCGCGACGATTGGCTTCAAGCCCGAAGGGCGCCATGGTCGCTCGGGCGCTCTCAGGCGCTGCGGCATGGCTTTCCATCAGCATGCGATAGATTTCGCGCACCACATCGGGCCGCTCTTTTGGCAGATCTTCATGAACACAAAACAGATGATTGATCGGGCGCACGCCTGTGCGCTCGCTCCATGCCTGCGCTGCGCGCTGGGGATCTGGAATGAGATGCTTCACACTTGCAACATCGGGCAATTTGTCGCCCAGAACGGCGGCAGCAAGCTTGCCCTCCTGCAGCAAGGTCTCAAGCTTTTCTCCCGGTGCAACGCGGGTGCAGCTCGGCGGATCGATGAATTCTGCGACATGGGGATCTTCCACCGTCATCCAGCGGATCGAATTCAGATCGACGCCATATTCATGCTGCAATATGCCACGAACCCACATGACCGTCGTCACCGAATAGGCGCGAATGCCAACGCACTTGCCCTCGAGATCTTTCGGCGCCAATTCGCCGTAACGGGAATCATAGGCGATGGTGTGATGCTGGAAACGGCTGACGATGGGAGCCGGCAGAGCAACGAGCTTTTTGCCCCAGGCCTTGGCCTGCAGATAAGTGGCAATGGCCAATTCGCCGGCGACAAAAGCGCCCTCGCGAACCATGGGTTTGAAACCTTCATTGGCGGTTTTGGGCCCGGCAAAATCGAATTGAACGAGATCGGAGGAGACCGCCCCCGATTTCAGCGCCATGGTCACCGGATAATCGGCAAGATTGGTGCGCAAAGTCACTTTGCCGCTGCTGGGAAAGGTCATGCCAGGAAACTCGCATTTCATTCAGCGACCCGACATTGAGATCGCAGGATTGAGCCTGCCAAGGCCAATAGCGCGCCCAAGCGGATGAAAGCAAGATGCCACCTTCTGCATGGTGTAAAATTGTCGTCCGTCTTCGACCGGGCCGAAAGGGTTTGTTTTACTCTTGCCCCTCGCCCAGGGATGAAAGCCTCGCCATATTCTTGATCCAGATCCGATCGGGCGAGGATGAGGCGATGAGGCGATCTTCTTTCAGCTTGGTAAAACTCCGACAAACGGTCTCGACCGATATTCCAAGGTAATCGGCAATATCGCTGCGCGTCATCGTCAGCTGGACCGCCTCGCCATTGCAGCCATCGATGCCTTTGCGGCGGGCCAGCATCAAGAGCAAACGCGCCACTCGCGCATGCGCTGCCTGATGCAACATGGGCAGATGAGCTTCGCGCTCGCTGACCAGCTCCTGCTTGAGCAAGCAAACCAGATCGGTTTGAAGCGCCGTAGAATGGCTGCACAGGACATTCAACTCTGCCCGCGGGAGCGAATAAGCGGCAGTCGGGGCAATAGATTGAGCGGTCAAACTATATCGCTCGCCAAAAGACAGACCAGCAAAGTCACCCGGAAAAAGAAACCCCGCGACAAGACGGCGACCGTTGGGCAAGAAACGATATTGACCAACAGTCCCGCTGGCAAAAAGAAAAACTGCATCGGCAGGATCATCTTCATGGAAAATGATCTGCTTGCTTGCAAAGCGGATCATTTTCTGGGCTCTCAGAAGCAAGGTCAAAGGACCGGTCCGGATTGTCGAATTGGCTGAGCCGCACGAAGTCTCGTCAAAAATCCGATCATCGAAGCGGGCATGGCCAACACGCATACACGTACCTCTTCGGTTACTGCAGATACGCCCATCGATTTACATATTCGATTTATGGCGAGAAACAAGCGCAGCAAAGAGCCTATAATTGGCTTGTTTTATGAGCTGCATTGGCATGGCTGAAGCTTGCATACACAAGCTCTGCCTGTCTTCGCCTCAGATCAGCCACGAACCGGCGACCCAATGCCTGCCGTCCGCTATTTTCCAACTCCACAATCGCTGGATTTCTTCTCCTCATGCGGATCGCAAAACCCGTCGCTGACAAATCGGAAGAAGGTTTTGGCGACTGCGACTAGAAGCGCGCGCTCATTCCCACCACGGGCCCATGTTGCAACATATCGAAGCCATAACGCATCGTGCCTTCGCCGCGCGAATAGTCGACATATAAAGCGCGATAGCCAAGCACGCCGGAATATGTGACGCCTTTATGGGCGGCAAAGTCGAAACCATAAGCGCCGATCACCTGCCAGGAAAAACTGCTTCCAACTCCGAAGCCACCGACATCGGCGCGCAAAGAAAAATTGTGGCCGGGCGCAAGTCCATAGCGCAGGCGCGCTCCGATCATGGGATCGAGCCAATCGACATTGCCTGATCGCGCAATGGCCCGCGTGCCCACGACTTCAAGACCACCAAGATCCAGCGTTCCTGCAGCGTCGAGCGAAAGGTCTGCCTTCTGATGCCAATATCGTCCGCCGGCGAAGAGATCGAGAGCGAGATTGCCTGTTCGAGCCAGTTCATAGGCTGCCGCCAATTCGACAATGGCCATCTGGAACTGGAAACCAACAGAGGCGCCGACGCTTCCCAAATTGGCCGGGCCCGCCGATTGCGTGCGGATCGTGCTGGCGCCCAGTCCCACCTTATTCCAGACCACGTCGCCAAACAGCGACCAGCGCCCGTAGCGAGCCTCGAAATCCAGCATGAGTCCGACAAGCGTGTCGCTCTTTTCGAGGACATCGAGGAAGCTTGCATCAACGTTTGAAACACGGCCCCGGACGGTCTGCGTGCCCTTCATGGAGGGCAACCAACCATAGGGCGTGATCCGGAACTCCCAAGATGTCGCGGTACTGTTGGCGATCATGGGCGGGGACCATGGAAGATCCGCCGCCCATGCCGGGGTGACCAACAAAGAAAGCGCTCCTGACAATAAGGCAGCCAAGCCAGCATTTCGTGACATGATCGTTCTCAAGCGGAACATTGCGATCTCCGGAGCGCATGTGCATGCAGCACAATTCAGCCAAGCAGGCTTGATGCGGAAGTGCGATAAGGCGGGCCGCTATTGCGGGGAGTACCAGATCGGCGAAGTATAGGCGCGCTCCTGAAGCGAGGTTGGAACTTCGGGTGCGAGTTTGATCCCATAATATTTCGCATCATAAGCGGTCCATCGTGGCGTCGGGATCTCGATCACACGGCCATAATAGAAGGCACGCAATTTCGGATCGAAATCCGGATCCTTCCAGACCGAGATAAGTTCGGGGGAACCAATCGTATTGGTCCAGTTCGCATTCGCCACATCGACTGTATTGCCGACTGGAGGAAGCTTGCCATCTGCGCCAAGCTTGCGACCGTCTGACCATGCGACGTCATAGACCTTCTCCTGGAGATTGCCCTTCGCATCGACCCAGCCCTTGACGATTTGGTATCGATCCAAATTCGCACCTACAGGATCCTTCAGCGCAGCCACGAGGAAGGTCGGCGCCTTGCCGGCCGGCGCATCGCCAAGATCGCCGCCCATTGGCACGCCCTTGGTGTAGCCAAGCACTGCAGGACTGCGTGTCATGGCGTCACTGGCCTCAAAGTCGTAGCTTGCAAAGAAGCGGACCAACATGCGCGAGCCGGTCGTCGCGTAGGTCTCACGACGCTCCATCGCATCGAAGATTGCTTCGCGCGTGTTCTCAGTCGCCCAGACAGCGGCATAGCCTGACGACGACGTCTCCCATTCGTAGATCGACCCGACCTTGCCCTTAACGAAGAGGCGACTGCTGCGCTCTGCGCTTGGCTCCATCGCCGACGTCTTGCCCATGTAATTATCTTCTTCAACGGCGGTCAGGCCGGTATGTGCGTCAGTGGAGCCGATCATGCCGAATTTATAGGGGTTCACGCCCGTTTCGGCTTCGAGCTTGAGACCGAGCTGCAATCCCGAACGCGCATATTCGCGCTGGAGCATGTCGGGGGTCTTCGCCTCGGACAGATCCAGATTTCCTTTGTCCCAACGCTCGAAATTGGCGAATTCATCATTGGGCGACAGGAACGGATGGGTCTCGCCATCGCCCTTGATCTGGGTTGCCTCGTAAAGACGCTCCCACTTGATGCGCGTTTCGGCATATTGCCTGTCGATCCGCTTATTCGTGCCCGGCTCGACGATTGGAAACATGCGCCCGTTCGACAAATTGCCGTTATGCGCAATGGCAAGCAAACGTCCGCCGGTCTTGTCCTCATAGGCGGCCATCCATTTCCAGAGATCGCGCGGATTGTCGCTCCCAAACGGCGCCATCGTTGTATAGGGCACGACACGGCTCGCCTTGTCGCCATTGTCGCGGAAGATGACATTGCGATGGAGATTGTTGCCGCCTGTGTTGGAGGTCCATTCATAGCCGATAAAGGCCGTGAAACGGCCCGGATCATTGGCCTGCTCGGCGGCCTTCACCGTCTCGGCCCAGGCGGAGCGATAGGGGGTGCTGTCGGGCGCATAAACCATCGCCTTGTTGAGCTTGCCTTGCGAGAAGGCTGTAATGATTTCGATGGCGGCATCCGCGCCTTTTCCGGAACTGATCATGTCAAACCAGCGCCGGCCTTGCGCGTCCGCAACAATATTGGGCTTGCCGGCCAGAAGGTCCGGGAAGAAGCCCATATTGTCCGAATGATCAGCGACGACGAGAAAGTCCAGGGGCCGTCCTAACTTTGCCGGCTGGCCTGATGAGGCTGTAACCTGCTCGCCTTTCGCAAAGCGGTAGGCATCCGAGGGCCCAAGCCTTGCGCCAAACGCGCCGGCATCGAACGAGAATGACGTGTGCAGATGCGTGTCGCCGAAGAAAGGCCGGGTCGGAAAATTGCGTCCGGCATATGGCGAGTAAGGCCGTTTCGTCGGAAAGAGTTTGCCCGCCGATTCTTTGGTCAAAGTGCCGACGTCGCTTGCGGCATGTTCCTGCGCGGCGGCGGGAAGCATAATCGCTAGCTGGGACGTGCCCAAAAGAAGTGCGCTCAAGAGAAGTTTTGTCCTCATGACTTTCTCCATCTCTAGAATTGCGCAACGCGCTGGATGACCCAGAACATTGCAAGACTTCCGATCGCGTATGGCGGCGCAAGTTGCGCCCAAGCGGGCACCGGGCGCCAGAACTGGCGCAAGGCAGCAGCTGCGACCAGAACGACGGCAATGAAAGCAAGTTGCCCTGCCTCAACACCGAGGTTGAAGAAAAGGAGAGCCGATGGGATATAGCCCTGCGGCATGCCGATTTCGCTCAACGCGCCGGCAAAACCAAATCCGTGCAACAGACCAAAGGCGAAGGCCACCAGCCAGGGCGCGCGCGCGCCAAGCCCGATCCGGCCATGCCGCGCATTGATGATTTCTGCCGCGACAAACACGATAGAGAGGGCGATCACCGCTTCCACGGCCCGTTGCGGGACATGAACGAGCCCCAGCGTTGCTGCCGCCAGCGTAATACTGTGGGCGAAAGTGAAGGCTGTGACAGCGAGCAAAAGCTGACGCAATCCTTGCGACAGCAAGAGCAGGCAAAGCACGAAAAGCAGATGGTCGAAGCCGCTCAAAATATGTTCGACGCCGAGCGCGCCATAGGTGCGCGCCACTGAGCTGCTTGTGGCGACTGCGGGGATTGTCACTTCGGGCGAAGCCGGCGTGAGCCTTTGCGTCCACGATTGGCCATCCAGATATTCGATCCGAAGCAATGCATCGGACAATGTTTTTTCCAGTCCGATGACCCGAACATCCCGCCCCGCCAAGGAGGCCGGAAGCCGCAAGGTCCAGGTCTGAAGCATGGCGTCTTTCACGACGCGCGAATGTACCGGCGAGACAATCTCCAATGCGCCGGAGATCGAGACGGAAAGCGCCAGGCGGAGTTCGCCCTGCATCGGTGTCTTGAACAGAATCTCAAAAACATCCGGCGCCTGCTGCTTTAAAAAAAGATAGGCTGGACGAACTTCATGCGCGGTCGCCGGCGAAGACGCCCCGCCCAGACATGCAGCGAGAAAACCAATCGCGATATAAGCCATCAATGACCGCGCTGAATTGACAATGACCATCATGGCGCCGCCACAATCGCTGCCGTCCGCGCTGAATCGGATTGCATTGCCTGGTGATCGACCACCACGCCGTACTTGTGTCGTAATTTTTCAATATAGGCAGCAGCCGCATCGCTGGCCTTCTGCCGACGCCAATCGTCCAGCAGCGTGGAGCGCAGCTCTTGGAACGAGCGAGGCCTCCCCTCCTCACGCTCTGTGACGCGCACGAGATGCACGCCATAGGCGGATTTCAGCGGGCCCGCCCAGACGCCCGTCTCCAAGCCCGCGACAGCCTCGCTGAAGGAGGCTCCAAAAAGGGCTGCAATGCCGGCGGGATCGAGCATGGAATAGGCGAATTCCAAAGGCAGCGGATCGCCATTGGGCAATTCGGTTGGCGTCATTCCCACCAAATCGGTCTTGGCGTCG
>CANHAW010000055.1 GCA_947458675.1 Beijerinckiaceae bacterium | reverse complement strand
TTGTCGCGAATGTGAGCCCCAGATTTCTGACACTCCGCTATAGGGCAGGCATGTTTCGTTTTTGCCTCGCTTTCATTCTGGTCTGCTCCGCTTTTGGATCTGCGCGATCTGCCCCAGAGCAGGAAGCGGCTTTCTTCAAGGGCCGTACATTGCGCATCGTGGTCGGTTATGCGGCGGGCGGGAGTTCCGATTCCGATCCGCGCGTCGGCCCGCGCCGCGTTGGCACTTTGGTGGCCGGCCCCGGAAACGGCTTCGATCTTTATGCCCGATTGCTGGCGCTTTATTTCGGCCGTCATCTGCCGGGCCAGCCCTCTGTCATTGTGCAGAATCTTCCCGGTGCGGGCGGTCTGCGCGCGACAATGGAAGTGGTGAAAAATGCTCCTGCTGATGGGCTCACTCTGCTCATGCCGGCGCCGCAAAATGTCATCGAGCCTTTGTTCGATCCCATCGGTGCGCATTACGATCCGCGCGCTTTGGGCTGGATCGGCAGTATGAATCGCGAAACAACGACCTGCGCTTTCTGGAATCCGCAGATCCAGAGCATCGACGATCTTCGTCAAAGACGCGTCTTTGTCGGCGCGACCGGACCGCTTGCCACAGGTGCGCAGGAAACCCGCGTGGTCGAGGCCGTGCTGGGCGCTCAATTTCATCTCGTCCTTGGCTATCCCTATCTGATGGATATTCGCCATCCGGCCGAGCGCGGCGAGGTGGATGGTTTTTGCGGCCTGCTGATCTCCTCCATCGGGCCCGGCCCGCGCAGCGATCTCGCGGCAGGAAAATTCAAGCTTCTGCTGCAGACAGGGCTTAAACCGCATCGCGAAGTCGGAGATCTGCTTCCGCTTCTCTCTGAATTTGCCAAGGATGAAGCCATGCGCGACATGCTGCTGCTGGCTTTTGGTCCGTGGGAATTCGGCAAGGCTTTGGCCGCACCGCCGGGGATTCAGGCGCAAAGACTTGCTGCTTTACGCAGCGCATTCCGCGCAGCGATTGAGGATCCCGATCTTTTGCGTGCAGCAAGCATGGCGGGATTGGAAATCAATCCGGTCGGTTTTGCTGAAATCGAAACCTTGATCGCAAGATTGCATTCGCTTCCGCCATCCTCAATCGAGCGGGCGCGGCAGATCATGCGGCCGGCATCGACGCGTTGAGCGAAGGGCATAAAAAAGGCGCGATATCCTCGTCAGATATCGCGCCGGTTGATTGAAACGGATGCGTCTTACTTCATCGCATCCGTGGCACGGTCGATAATGTCTTGCGGCGCGTTGAGAATATCGAGCGCGATTCTTTGCACTTCGACGCCGGGCAGGGGCTCGATCTCGAGCTTGCGCCTTTCGGCATCCGCAAGGAATGCCGGGTCGGCGACCATTTTGTCGAAAGCGCTGCGCAGTGCGGCCAATCTGTCTGGTGCAATACCGGGAGGTGCGATCAGCGCGCGGCCGATAGCAGCGCCGGCAGATGCAAATTCGATGACCTTTTTCGCTTGCGGATCGTCGACGATTTCCTGCATCAGCGGCACATTGGCCATTTCCTTGTTGCGACGCAGGCCGCCCTGGATGAGCGGAATGAATTCGCCCGCTTCGATCACCGACATATGCGTCGCGCGCCAGGAATTCCACGCCGACGAGACGAAATCGACCTCGCCGCGCTCCATGGCAAGAACGGAATCCGCCGAGCCCTTGTAGCCGCAGATGATCTCAAACTGATAGCCGGCGAGCACTTTGAGCATGGCGGGATATTGATAGCTTTGCGAATTGCGCCCCGTGCAACCGGCGACAGTTTTCGTCTTGCGCATGTCGGCGGGCGTTTTGGCGGCGGCACCCTTGCGGAAGACAAAGGCTGTATTCACCGGCGCAAACGAGCCGATATAGGACATTTCCTGAACTTTCCACCGGCCAACAGCAGGTTCAAGAATCTGCGTATGGGCGATGGTCTCCGGGAAAAGCGCGATTACCGAACCGTCTTTCGGCGATTGTGCGTAGAAGAAAGCCGTTGCCGCAATGCCGCCGCCGCCGGGCTTGTGTTCGACAATGATATTGGGATTGCCCGGCAGATAATTGCGCAAATATTCCGACGCGATGCGCGCATAAAGATCATAAGAGCCGCCCGGCGGATGGCCGATGGTGATACGCATGGTCTGTTGCGCATGAGCTGCGCCTGACCATGCGAGAAGGCCGCCGGCCAAACATGCTGCGAACAGTTTTTTTATCCTGGGTTTCATTTCTTTCTCCCTGTATCGCTCGGCCTTCACGCCTTCTGCGGGGCCGGAAATCCATTTAGAGAAAGGCCTAATCGCTCGCTGCCGCATTGCAAACCCTGCAACGGGGTGCTCGCGGCATAGTGATCGCTGTGGGGCAAATGGGGCGTCTGATGTGCCTGACTGGACGCGTCTTTCATTTTCGCTCTATCTTCATGGCGCGAAAGGGAGCATCCAAAAATGAAAAAATATCTCCTTGCTCTTGGTTTGGCGGCTCTCGCTACGCCGGTCCATGCGCAACAAGGCAAGCCCAAGGAGCAGATTTTCGCGAAATGCATGTATGAAATCACAAAGGCAGCAGTGAATGCGCCTGCTGATGTAAGGACAGGACGAATCCGGACGGTCATCATCTGGTGCATGGCCAGCGAGGGATTCGATTTCAATCCGCAGGCCAGTATCTCTTATTTGGGCGAGCCACCTTTTCAGCAGATGGTTTCTCCGCTTCCCTGCATCCATGCCGTCAATCTGGGCCATGAATGTTTCGTTCCGCGCGCTGCGCGGTGACCGCTTGGGCCTGAGGGGCATCGGCAGCTGAGGTCAGCATCCATCAATCATCTGTGCGCCGATTGTCGGCCATTCTTCTAAAATACTGAAAATAAATGATATTTACCCCGGCGGGTGGCGTTTGCAGAGTCGGGTGGCATGTGTGTTAGGCTCTTCCTCAGATGATCGTCGGCTCTGCCGTAGAATCATCAAGACGAGGGGGAAACGATGTCGATGTTGCAGCTGAAATGGCCGCGATTGCTGGCGGCAGCCTCATTGATTGCATGTGGCGCAACGGCCGCCGCAGCACAGCAATATCCGTCGAAGAATATCACCATTGTCGTGCCTCTTGCTGCCGGCACGGGTATGGATTCCATCACCCGCATTTATGCCGATGAATTGCAGAAGGCCTTGGGTCGGCCTGTCATCGTTGAGAACCAGCCGGGCGTGGCCCTGATGCTGGCTGCAGCCAATGTGTCGAAAGCCGAACCGGATGGACATACATTGCTCGTCTCTTCGGCTCCTGCCATGGCGGTCAATCAGACGCTCTACAAGAAAATCAATTACGATCCAGCCAAGGATTTTGTGCCGATCTCGCTCTATGCGAAATCGCCTTTCCTGCTGATTGCAGCGCCGTCGCTGGGCGTTAATTCGCTGCCGGAATTTTTTGCCAGAGCCAAAGCGAGCGGCGACAAGCCGATGAATTATGCGACCTCGGGCGCTGGCACGATTCAGCATCTGACGATGGAATTGCTCAAGCGCCATTACAGCGTTCCGCTCGATCATGTGCCCTATCGCAATTCCAATCAGATCCCGACCGATCTGATCGGCAATCACATCAATTCCTCTGTTTCGGAAACGGGCGCTGTCATCGCGCTTGTCAGGGACAACCAGATCAAGGCTCTGGCTGTCTCCTCCATCGAGCCGAATGCGCAGCTTGCCGGTGTGCCGACCATGGCTGAGGCGACGGGCATGAAGGATTTTGAAGCCGTCTCCTGGCACGCTTTATTTGCGCCTGCCGCAACGCCCACGCCCATCGTCGAGCGCCTGCATGCGGAAATGAGCCGCATTGCCGGCAATGTCGATTTTCAGCGGCGTGTGCGTGAGATTGGGCTCATTCCTGTTGCTCCCAATTCGCGCGAGAGCGTCAACAAATATATCGTCTCGGAACGCGAGCGCTGGGGTGGCGTGGTGAAATCGCTCGGGCTTGAGGGCTCGATGTAACAAAAGCCCCCGGCCCATGAGGCGATGCGCATGAAATCGTATTTTTTCAGGACGACCTTCTCGACGTCGCTCCGCCGATAATCGATATGACGGCTAAAAAGACGAAAGCCAGTCCGATATAGCCATATTGCAGCGGCTCTTTGCAGGCACCGCCGATCAGGCTGGCAGCATCCAGATCGGCGGAGAGCTTGCAGATGAAAAGGCCCGACTGCACGGCTATCTGGTCCATTTGGCGCGCCCCCGGCCAAGAGCTTTACCCGGTCGATCCTACGTCTCCATGTCCGTGACGTAAATGAGGTCGGGCCGGGTGGCTCAATTGGCAATCAAATGTCTGATTCTAATTGTGTTTAAGTATCTCAAGCGCGACAGTGCGGAGGCTTTTTCAATCAATCGATATTCTGATCCTGAACCGCCTCGATGACATTCTCGACCTGATGCTTGATCTTCATCATCTGCTTTAATTGTTCCGCGTGAACGAGCATCGCCTCTTCCAGCAGGACCGAGGCCCCGAGGAGGCCATAATAATGTTCGGCCTGCGGTTTTGTTCGCTCCAGCGCTGCAATGAGATTGTTTGCGGCAATCAAGACGAGATCATAGTCCTGCAGCAGCTGCTTTTTCTTTTTATGGTTCGCATGTATCAGGGGGCCCGGCATGTTAATGAGAAGCCTGCCGCAGCGGAAAGGTTCCGTGCTCAATGTCGCGCTTGAGGCGGGCAGTCTGGTGGATGGCGGAAATGACAGGGCATGAAAGCGGTCGGCCCGCATGATCGATCTGGCGGCCTATGGCGGCATGTTTTTGGCGGCTTTTCTTGCTGCCACTGTTTTTCCGGCCCAGTCGGAGGCAGCGCTCGTGGCTCTGCTTTTGGCCGGGAAGCAGGATACGATTCTTCTTCTCACAGTGGCGAGCCTTGGCAATATTTTGGGCTCCGTAGTGAATTGGCTCATCGGTTTGCAGGTCGAGAGGTTTCGCGACCGACCTTGGTTTCCCGCTTCGGGCAAAATGCTTGAGCGCGCGCGCGCGCTTTATGCGCGCTGGGGCTATTGGTCTCTGCTGGCCAGTTTCGCGCCGATTGTCGGCGATCCGCTGACGGTGATCGCCGGCATCATGCGCGAGCCCTTGTGGCGTTTTCTCCTGCTTGTGAGCATTTCAAAAATCGCGCGCTACCTTCTGCTTGCTGCAGTGACTCTGGCCTGGTTCGGCTGAGGGCTACCGACACCGCGAGCCTCGCGCATCTGCTTAAGCCGGTCTGCCATGGGGTGAAGGCCAAAGGCCCCTGTGGACATCCCAACGTCGCCCATTCTGACTGTCTGGCAGCTGAGCCGATCTAGAGCATCGGCAAAATCATGATTTATATTTATAATTTTCTATATTTCAGTCTTCTTGGCGGTTTTTAGGGTCGTCTTGCGCGGCTTTGCCGCCTGCAAGCGACCATGCGACAGGCCAAGAATCCGGATATTGCTTGATCGATTTTTTGAGTCGTTATTCGATGGATTGCCGATGCTCCGCCTGACCGGATCCTGTTTCGACGCGCTTTCACCTGTTTGCCGCGCCTCTTGGCGCATAGGAGCCCCGTTGCTTCGAGCCAGCAGGGTTGCGCGATGAATTGCTATTGCATCAGTTTCGAACATAGCGCCGAACTCTGGCCGCTGGTGAAAGCGGATTTCGCGCGTCTGGCGCCCAGCACATGGGCGCTTGAGCGCATTCTGGCGCTGGGGGCGCGCGAGACACAAAGGCGACGCATCTCCGGTGCGCTCGACCCTAAAGAGAAAGCGCGTTTCCTGAGCCATATCGATTTGCTGTCGGAAGCGCCCGTCGATGCGCCATTTGCGATTTTCGAGGATGATGTTCTGCTGGGCGCCAATTCCTGCCTGACCATCGACAATAGTATTTCCTATCTCAATCGCGGCTTCGAATGGGATGTTCTCTATCTGGATCTCTGTCTGAATCAGATCGGGCCCATGGCCGATATGGCTGTTCTGCGACGCCAGTTGTTGAGCGCGGGACGCACGCGTTTGCTCGATCCAAAGGGAGTCAATTTTTCTTCTGCGACGGCCTATATCGTCCACCCGCGCGGGGTCAGCAAGATTTTGGCGGCTTCGCGCGAACAGGCCGAGTTCGATGTGCCTTACGATTTGTTCCTGCGCAATCTCGTCAATGGCGGGCAGTTGAACGCGCGTTATATTTTCCCCTTCGCGACGAGCCTGCGCGAAAAGCCGAGCCCGACTGAAACTGCCTCCGACGAGGAGCGCGCGGAGCGCGTTTTGTCCATCTATCGCCGCATGGCCTGGCGCGACAGTGCGGTTGAGCAATTGCTGCCGCAATTGGCCGAGATTTCAAAAGAGCTGGATGTCGAATCGAAGGCTTTTGCCATTCTTTGGGCGGCCATGGCCGATCCCAGCTTCAGGCCGCGTTAAGCCTCAACTGGCGCGGGAGAGGGAGCGCCTGCGCGATTGATTGTGCAGTCCCGTTCCCATCTCGCGGGCAAAGCTCATTTCCTCTGCCGTCAGATGGCGCGGAGAATGTTTGGCCGCCTCATTGCGCAGCCGCTTTGTCTCCGCCCGCAGAGCCGCAATTTCCTCAGCATGCTGAAGAATAAGAAGGCGCAGAGCCTGCACCTCATTGACGATATCCGACCCGTCAGGCTTCATTTTCTGGCCAGCGCTCATAGGCAAGACTCACGAACGATGCGTGAGGAGCATGAGGCGCCCATATGGTTAACAAAAGGTTAACGGGCTTTATTTCGTCTTGATCAGCGGGCGCTCGATGAGCGACAGAACTGACCATGCGAGCGCAGCGCCAAAAAACCAGATCCAGAGCGCCATGCCGAATGCCTGACCCTTATCCATCGCGACCTCCTGCAACAGCCGGATCGAGACTCGATCCCGACCCGCCAACAAGGCTGGCTGCAAAGGGTTCCTGGATAGGAGCGGCGCTGGAGCCTGGCCTTCAGGCCGGGGAAGGAGGGCAAAAGCATATTCGCATCTCATCGGGATCGATATGCAGCCGCATATGCGTGGCGGTGAGGGCGTGAAAGCGCGGCTGATTTCGTATCGCCTTGTCTTTTTGCTAAGAAGCTCTCAGCGATGCTTTCTGCGGAAGGAAAACAAATGGCCGGCAAGGAACAGATCAGCCCAGAAATCATGGCGCTTTTGCGCATCAATGGTCTTGTCATGGACGGGCTGATCAAATCGGGTGCGATTGAGGCCCAATGGTTTGTCGATAATCTCGACAGGCTCTCCCGCGAGGAACAGCACGGGCTGACGCGGGCCATCATCACCGGCATGGCCGATGCCTATCGCAAGGCGCATAGCGTCGCGCAGAAGGATTAGCGCCGCAGATCCGGAACGATCTTTTCGGCAAATTCTTCCAGCCCGTCGTGCATGGGCCAGAAATGCAGCATGAAGAGGTCGATGCCCATCGATTGATAAAGCTTCATTCGCTCGACGATAGTCTTCGGCGTGCCGATCAGATTTGCGCCCACACCTGATGCGCCGACAGGGCATTGCGTTGCAATGCGCACATGTTCATCGGCTTTGGCTTGGGCTTCTGCTTCCGTCTCGCCGATGATGACAATGGCATTTATGCCGTAATTCATCTTGCGGCCGAGCGCACGGACGCGGTCTTCCATGAGTCCCATTTCATGGTCGATGCGCTTCAGGCTCTGCTCGTAATTGGCGCGATCCTTGTCGTAATTGACAAACCATGTGTCGCATTCCTGCGCCACGACATTCATGCCCTCATCGGCGCGGCTGGCAGCAAAGAAGGGCGGGTAGGGCGCACGCACGGAACGGGTCGGCATGACGGCATTTTCCATCGTGTAGAATTCGCCATCCAATGTGAACTTGTCCTGCGTCATCAGGCCTTTCATCGCCTGGATGAATTCCTGCATCTGGCGGTAACGCCCGCCGTCGCTCTCAATCCAGCGCCCATACATATTATGTTCGTGCGGGCGCGTTCCATTGACGATATTGATGCAGAAACGCCCGCCGCTGATCCGGTCCAGACTGGCCGCCAGTTTCGCCATGATGCGCGGATCGGCGATGCCGGGATGAACGGCTGCCATCAGCTCCATCTTGCGCACGACAGGCGCAAGCGCTGCTGCAAACATCCATGAATCGAGATCGGGGCCGAACCAGCGCTGCGCGATCAGCGTAATGTCGAAACCAATCTCTTCGGCGCGATTGAGCAGTTTGACCGCATATTCGAAATTGGCGTCAGGACCGCCGCCATATTGCGTCAGTCCATCGAGTGCCGGCTTTGTCACCGGATCGGGTCTGATCGTTTGCGGGGCGGGGGTCCAAATGCCAAGGCGCATGCCCGTTTCCTTTTTCATTTCTTCGGCAGGGGCGAGATTCAATTCAGTTACGGGCCTGAGCAGATCACATTGAGCAAAGCCTGATTGCCCTTTGATACGGCATCCATGGCGCGCTTCATGGCCTTTGGCATTTCGGCGGGATCGCTCACGCGCTCGCCATAGCCGCCCGCCGTTTCAACCGCCTTCTCAAAACCAAGTTCGAAATCGAAATAGGTAAGGGGTTCGCGATTGGATTTTGCCGAATAGCCTGTGGGATAGACTTCGCGCGTATTGCGCTTGACCGCGCCCCACATCTGATTGTTGAAGACAATCGTCAGGATCGGCAGGTTTTCTGCCCGCGCCACATAATGGGCCGGCACAGGATTGCCGAACATATAGGCGCCATCGCCCACTGTGCAGATCACGTGACGCTCGCGCGCAGCCATTTTCATGCCGAGCGCCGTGCCAAGGCCCCAGCCCAGACCGCCCGCGGCACCGGCGGAGAAAAATGTGCCGGGCTGCGTGAGGTCGAGATGTTCCCACGTCAGAGGGCTTTCCTTGATCAGGATCGTGTCGGCGCTCTTCACTTCATTGACGCAATGGGTAATCCATGCCGGATGCAGCGGCGTTTGCGTCCGCCCCTTGTCAAGCATCTCCGCCCAGCGCGCGCGCTGATTGGCGCGCGTCTCGGCGAGACGATGACGGCGCGCTTCAATTCTGTCGCGATTGGCATTGGCACGCAGGCGCAAAGCCTCTGTCAGCATGGAAAGCGTGCCGGAGATCACGCCGCTAATGCCGAGATCGCTCGGGAAGGAGCGCATCGGATAGGCAGAAAAGAGAGGATCGACCGCAATGTGAATGATTTTCGCATCGGGCCGAGGCGCTTTCTTCGATGGAATCCACGGCACATCGCATTCCAGAACGATGATGCAATCGGATTTGTCGATGAAAGCATCCGGATTATAGCCCAGATGCATCTCGTGATCGGTGGGCAGCGCCATATAGCGCGGCTTGCGCTGCACGACCGGCAAAGCAAACGATTCCGCCAGAGCAGCAAGACGGGCGACGTCTTCCTGATCGCGCCCGGCGCTCGATGTGATGATCACGGGATTTTCTGCGCGCGCGATCATCTCGGCTGCTT
>CANHAW010000054.1 GCA_947458675.1 Beijerinckiaceae bacterium | reverse complement strand
TCCTCAAAGAGCATCATCTGCTGGATGACACAGATGTCGTGATCTTCGACGTTCTGGGCGACGTTGTTTGCGGCGGCTTTGCAGCGCCGCTGCAGCACGCCGAACGCGCGCTCATTGTCGCGGCCAATGATTTTGACTCGATTTTCGCGATGAACCGCATTGTTGCGGCGATTGGCGCCAAATCGAAAAACTATAAGGTTCGCTTGGGCGGTGTGATTGCCAATCGCAGTGCGGCGACCGATCAGATCGACAAATTCAATGCTGCGGCGGGCCTGAAAACCATCGCACATATTCCCGATCTCGATGACATTCGTCGCTCGCGCCTGAAAAAGGCGACGCTCTTCGAAATGGAGCCGACGCCCGCCATTCTTGCCGTGCAGCAGGAATATCTGCGGCTCGCGCAATCCCTCTGGGATGGCAATGAGGAATATAGCGGCACGGCGCTGAAGGACCGTGACATCTTCGATCTTCTGGGGTTCGACTGATGGCCGGCACACTCTCCTATCGCGAAAGACTGGGTGCGATCGAAACCTATTTCGATCGCACGGCGGTCGATGCGTGGGCGCGTCTGACTTCGGATGCGCCGGTCGGTCGCATTCGCGCGACCGTGCGCGCCGGTCGCGAGGAGATGCGCAATCGGCTTCTGTCCTGGTTGCCGGACGATTTGCGTGGCTGCCGCCTGCTCGATGCAGGCTGCGGCACAGGCGCTTTTGCCGTCGAGGCCGCCCAGCGCGGTGCAGAGGTTGTGGCCGTCGATATTGCGCCCAATCTCATCGCACTTGCCAATGAGCGCCTGCCCAAAAGCCTGGGCGCCGGGCGGATCGATTTTCGCGTCGGTGACATGGCCGATCCCGCCTTGGGCTCGTTCGATTATGTCGTGTCGATGGATGCGCTCATTCATTACGCACCGGGCGATGCAGTGGCTGCATTGTCGGCGCTGGCTCAACGGACGCGTTGCGCCATGGTCGTGACCTTTGCGCCGCGCACGCCTTTGCTGGCCGCCATGCATATGGCTGGGCAATTCTTTCCCCGCAGCGATCGCTCGCCGGCGATCATTCCGGTGGCGCAAGATGCCCTTGTGGCCTCCATTCGGGGTGAAAAAGGTCTTGCCGATTGGCGCGTCGGGCGCATGCATCGCGTCTCGCGCGGCTTCTATATTTCTCAGGCTCTGGAGGTCGCACGCACATGATCGCGCAAAGACCTCGAATGGCTGATGTCTGGCGGAGCGTGGGAACGCGCTTTCTGCCTTTCGCGGACGCGGCTTCTGCCGATTTGCCGCTCGGTCGTTTGTTGCGTCTTTCGTTGTTTCAGGTGTCTGTCGGCATGGCCATGGCGCTGATCGTCGGCACGCTGAACCGCGTCATGATTTTGGAGCTTGGGCTGCCGGCTTGGCTGGTTGCAGGCGCTGTAGCGCTGCCATTGACTTTAGCGCCCCTGCGTCCGCTGATTGGTTTCCGTTCCGATCATCATCGCAGTGTGCTTGGCTGGCGTCGCGTGCCTTATCTTTGGATGGGCTCGCTGCTGGCCTTCGGCGGCTTCTCGATCATGCCCTTTGCCTTGCTGATCATGTCGGGCGATACGACGGGACCGGTGTTTATCGGCCATATTGCTTCGGTCGCCGCTTTCCTTCTTGTCGGCGCAGGGATCCAGACGGTGCAAACGGCCGGTCTGGCGCTTGCCGCCGATCTGTCGCCCGTCGAAAAGCGTCCGCGCGTTGTTGCTCTGATGTATGTCATGCTGCTGGTTGGCATGGTGGGCAGTGCTTTTCTGTTCGGTTTCCTTCTGCAAGATTTCAATCCGGTAAAACTCATCCAGGTCGTTCAGGGCGTTGCGCTGGCAACCGTCATTTTGAATTTCATCGCCGGATGGAAGCAGGAAGCGCGCGATCCGGCGCGCACCAAGGGTCGGAGCGCCGATCAACCCGATTTCCGCGCCAGCTGGAAAAGTTTGATCCAGGCTCCGCGCGCGCGTCGCTTTCTTGTGGGCGTTGCGCTGGGGACAGCGGCCTTTTCCATGCAGGATATTGTGCTTGAACCCTATGGCGGGGAAGTGCTCCAGCTCTCTGTTTCAGGCACTTCTGTGCTCACTGCGCTTCTGGCTGGTGGATCGCTGGCTGCCTATGCATTGGCTGCGCGTCTGATGGGGCGCGGTGCGGATGCCTATCGGCTTGCTGGATATGGCGCAATGCTGGGCCTTCCCGCTTTCGCGCTTGTCATTATCGCTGGCGCTTTCGGTTCGCCTCTTTTGTTTCAGACCGGTGTCTCGCTCATCGGTTTTTCCGGCGGGCTTTATGCGGTTGCCACGCTTGTCGCTGCGATGGGCATTGATGAGCAGGGCTCGCATGGTCTGGCGCTCGGCGCTTGGGGCGCGGTGCAGGCCAGCGCTGCCGGCCTTGCCATGTTCCTTGGCGCTCTCATTCGAGACGGTGTTTCAGCATTGGCTGAAACGGGCTTTTTCGGTTCGGTGCTTAACCCGGCCTGGTCGGGTTATGGCGCTGTGTATCACCTCGAGCTTTTGTTGTTGTTTCTCACCCTTGCCGCTATCGGCCCGCTCGCACGTCATGCGCGCGCGGATCGGCAGCGGTCCGGTTTCGGCCTAGCCGAAATGCCTCGCTGATCAGAAGGAGCACTTGCAATGATCGGCTATAATATCGACCTCGCCACCGCAGTCCTTTATGTCTTCTGGCTGTTCTTTGCAGCGCTGATCCTGTACTTGCATCAGGAAAACAAGCGCGAGGGATATCCGCTTGTTCAGGAGGATCCGAATTCCCGCACCCCCGTGCTCGGATTTCCCGCCCCTCCGCCTTCCAAGACGTATCTCATGCCGCATGGCGAGAGCGTGCTTGTGGAGGGCGGTCGCCCTGACAATCGCCCCATCAATGCAACGCCGGTTTCGCGCTATCCGGGTTCCCCGCTTGAGCCCAATGGCAATCCCATGTTGGCTTTCGTAGGCCCCGGCTCTTATGCGGAACGTGCCGATCATCCCGATCACGCTTTCGACGGGCAGGTCAAGATCGTGCCCTTGCGTGTTGCAACCGATTACTTTGTCGCCAAGGAAGATCCGCAGCCTGTGGGCATGAAGGTCAAGGGCGCTGATGGCGTCGTTGGCGGCACGGTCAAGGATGTCTGGATCGACCGTTCAGAATATATCGCGCGCTATTTCGAGATCGAACTGCCGAATGGTGCAGGCTCCGTTCTGGTGCCCCACAATTTCTGCCGCGTCGATGGTGACAAGCGCGAGATTCGTGTTGCTGCCGTTCATGGCGAACATTTCGCCATCGCGCCGCGGACGAAAAACCCCGATCAGGTCACTCTGCTCGAGGAAGACAAGATCTCCGGCTTCTACGGCGCGGGTACGCTTTACGCTAATCCGCAGCGGAAGGAACCCATCGTATGAGCGAGCACGAGTTCGAGCCGGTTCCCGGCCTTCCCGAGCATCTGCCGAAAGACGAACGACTCCTCTGGCAGGGGCAGCCGCATTGGCGGCCCCTCGCCATGCGCGCCTTTCGGCTGCGTGAGGTGATGATCTATTTCGCTTTGCTGATGGTTTGGCAGGTGGTTTCCGGCTTGTCCGATGGTTCGGGCGCGCTGGTTGCTCTTCAAAATGCCATTTCTCTGGTGCCTTTGGCGCTGGCAGCCGTCGCTTTGCTGATCGGTCTTGCTTATGCATCGGCGCAAACAACGCTTTATTCGATCACGGATCGCCGGATTGTCCTGCGCATCGGCATGGCTTTGCCGGTGACGCTGAACATTCCTTTCGCTGTGATCGATGGTGCGGGCGTTGCGACATATCGCGATGGCAGCGGCGATATTGCCATGCAATTGCGCAAGGACGACCGGCTTGCCTATCTGGTTCTCTGGCCGCATGTGCGCCCTTGGCGCTATACGCGGCCTGAGCCCATGCTGCGCGGCATTGCAAATTCGCAAGAAGTTGCAGAGCTGCTTTCAAATGCGCTCGCGGGTGCTTCGGCAAAGCCGATCCATGTGTCCAGCAGCACTGTCGCGCAAGACATGCGTGGCAATCCAGCGCCATTGGCTTCGTGAGGATATAATGGGCGAGATATTTGCAGGCCAAGGCGCTCCAAAACACCTGCTTCATGCGGGCGCGGCGATCGTTGCCGTTTCCCTCATCTTTGCAGGTGTGGCGCGCTACACGGATTTTGGTTCCATGCGCGTGAAGCACGCGCCGGTAACAGAATCCGCGAGCCTGCGTTTTCTCGACAATCAGGGAGGCGGCGTTCGGGTTGAGACCGAAGGCGGCCAAACGATCGCACAATTTGGCGTTGGCGAAGGTGGTTTTTTACGGGGCGTGATGCGCGGGCTTGCCCGCGATCGTCGCTCGCGCGATGCTGGTTCGGACATTGGCTTTGAACTGGCACGTCGCGCCGATGGAAAAATAACACTCACAGACCCGGTCAGCGGGCGTGTCATAGAGCTCGATTCATTCGGGCCGACAAATGCAGGACTTTTCGCAGGACTACTTGAAAAAGCGGGGGACAAAAAATGATCGGCTCACGCAAGACGCACGATATTCCGTGCACGGTTGAGATCGCGCAGACGCCAGACAGCCTGCGGGCCTATGTCACTCTTGAGGGCAGGGATCCGGGGCCGGGCGACAAGGTGATTGTCCATGGTGCGCCGACCAGGATCGGCTTCGGCGAACAGGGTGTTTTCCATTGTACCGCGACGATTATTCATGCCGGCCCCATCGGCCGCATGACGACCAGGTTCTTGTCGTATCTTGAACTCACCGAACTTTACGAGATCGGTTTTTCTGCTGGGAGCGCATCATGATTCCGATGGAAGGTGGCGGCGCCAATGTGGCCGTAAAATCCGTTCTGGAAGAAACCATTCTCACGCCGCGCTTCTATACGACCGATTGCGAAGCGATGAACAAGCTCGACATTTCATCCGTGCAGACGGAATGGGATGCGATGATGAACGAGATGCGCGAAGACCGGAACAAGGACCACTTCAAGCGCACCGATGAATTCAAAATGGACATGTCGCAATTGCCCGAAGGGCTGCGCCGTGACTTTGTTGATTTTCTCGTCAGCTCGCTGACGTCGGAATTTTCCGGCTGCGTTCTTTATGCCGAGATCAAGAAGCGCATCACCAATCCGGAAATTCGCGATCTCTTCGCCTTTATGGCACGCGATGAATCCCGCCACGCCGGTTTCATCAATGAGGTGCTGAAAGATTTCAACATCGGCATCGATCTTGGCTTTCTCGCACGCGCGAAGAAATACACCTATTTCCAGCCGAAATTCATCTTCTATGCGACCTATCTGTCAGAGAAGATCGGCTATGCGCGATACATCACCATTTATCGGCATTTCGAGCGTCATCCCGAAAAACGCTTTCATCCAATTTTCAAATGGTTTGAAAATTGGTGCAATGACGAGTTCCGTCATGGCGAGGCTTTTGCACTCGTGATGCGCGCCAATCCGAAGCTTCTCGAAGGCCGCAACAAATTGTGGATCCGTTTCTTCCTGCTTGCAGTCTACGCAACCATGTATGTGCGAGATCACATGCGGAGCGATTTTTATGAAGCGCTCGGGCTTGACCCACAATCCTATGACCGCAAGGTCATCCATCTGTGCTCGGAAATCACCAAGCAGGTGTTCCCGTTCACGATCGATCTCGACAATGAAGCGATCTGGCAGGGTTTTGAGCGTCTGCGCCGCATCAGCGAAGCGACACAGGCAGCCAAGCAGCAGGGCGGCATTTCCGGCTTTGTGAAACGCAGTTTCCTGTCAGTCTCAGGAGCCGTTACTTTCGCGCGCCTGTTCATGACGCCAGTCCGCAACCATGAACTGCCGAAGCAGGTCGCTCTGCAGCCGGTCTGGTAGGAGAAAATGTTGCTCGCCTGCAGCCTCGCAGCTCTTTACGGCCTGTTCGTCTGGTGGTTTGCCACCGGCGCCATCCTTTATCTGGATGGTTTGCCC
Organism: Beijerinckiaceae bacterium; assembly: GCA_947458675.1. Classification (GTDB taxonomy): domain Bacteria; phylum Pseudomonadota; class Alphaproteobacteria; order Rhizobiales; family Beijerinckiaceae; genus Terripilifer. Next base: position 3,467 of record CANHAW010000054.1, on the reverse strand, counting down.
AAGCGCACCTTCCCGGCAAGCATGCTGGCGATGACCGTTTTGGCCGGGGCGGGGCTTGTCGCCGTCTATCAATCGCGTTTCGATGCCGGGCCGGTTGGCGCCTATCACGCCTTTACGGGCGCGCTGGCCGTCTGGGCCTGGAACGAAATGGCCTTTCTCACCGGATGGATCACCGGCCCGCGCCGGGTTGCGGCGAGCGCCAATGCCCGCGGGCTGGAGCGGGCGGCGCAAGCCACATCGATGATCATCTGGCATGAAGCGGCCATTCTGATCGGATTTTGCGCGCTCTGGGCGGCAGCCTCGGGCGGGGAGAATCGTCTGGCGGTTTATTCCTATGGCCTGCTCTGGGCCATGCGCCTGTCTTCCAAGTTCAATATCTTTCTCGGCGTGCCGAATGCCCCGGTCTCATTCCTGCCGGAGCGCCTGCGGCATCTCGCCAGTTGTTTTAGGGAGCGGCCTATGAATGGTCTCTTCCCGATCGTCGTGACGATCGCCACGGCCGGTCTCGCGCTGCTCATCCAGCGCGCAATCGGTGCGGCCAGCGAGGGGGAGGCTATTGCCTATACCTTGCTTTCCGTGTTCATGGCGCTCGCCATCCTTGAACATTGGTTTCTCGTCCTGCCCTGGCAGTCCGAAAAACTCTGGAAGTGGGGCATGCGGTCCCATCATTCTCGCCTGCCCGTAGAGGCGCCGCTGGCCGGCGTCGCCCTTTCTTCCTATGCTGATGCCCGTACCAAGGGGAGCCTGTGATGAATTACGAAGCCTTTTTTTCCGGGCAACTCGACGGGCTCCGCCGCGAGGGTCGCTATCGCGTTTTCGCTGACCTTGAGCGTCATGTGGGCTCATTCCCGAAAGCGACCTATCACGGGCCGCAGGGCAAACGTCAGATCACGGTCTGGTGTTCAAACGATTATCTCGGCATGGGCCAGCATCCGGCGGTCCTTTCTGCCATGCATCAGGCGCTGGATTCGGCTGGCGCCGGGGCGGGCGGTACGCGCAATATTTCGGGCACGACGCATCAGCATGTCCTGCTTGAGCGAGAGCTTGCCGATCTGCACCACAAGGAATCGGCGCTGCTCTTCACCTCCGGCTATGTCTCCAATTGGGCAACGCTTGGCACTTTGGCTGCGGGCCTGCCCGATTGCGTCGTCATTTCGGATGAGGGCAATCATGCTTCGATGATCGAGGGCGTGCGCCATGCGCGGTGCGAGAAGCGGATCTTCAAACATAACGATCCGCGCGATCTGGAGCGCAAGCTTGCCGATATCGATCCGGCCCGCGCCAAGCTGGTCATGTTCGAAAGCGTCTATTCGATGGATGGCGATATTGCCCCCATCGCCGAGCTCTGCGATGTCGCCGATGCCTATCAAGCCATGACCTATCTCGACGAGGTTCATGCGGTTGGCATGTATGGTCCACGCGGCGGCGGCATTGCCGATCGCGATGGTCTGAGCCATCGCCTGACTGTCATTGAGGGCACATTGGCCAAAGCCTATGGCGTGATGGGCGGCTATATTGCTGCCTCCGCGGCGCTTTGCGATTATGTCCGCTCTTTCTCGTCAGGCTTTATTTTCACGACGGCCATTCCCCCGGCGCTCGCAGCCGGTGCTTGCGCTTCCGTGAAACATCTCAAAAATTCGTCGCATGAGCGCTCGCGTCATCAAGATCGCGTGCGCCGTCTGCGCGACGGTCTCGATCGTCTGTCGATTCCCCATCTCCACAATCCCAGCCATATCGTTCCGGTCATGGTCTGCGATCCCGTGCTCTGCAAGACGATCTCGGATCGGTTGATGGATGAATTCGGCGTCTATATCCAGCCGATCAATTATCCGACTGTGCCGCGTGGCACGGAGCGTCTGCGCATCACGCCATCGCCTCTGCATTCGGATGCCGATATCGAACATCTGCTCCACGCGCTCGATGCGATCTGGACCAGCATGGGCATTGCGCGCGCTGTGGTCGATGCCAATCATCCCCTGGCCCAGCTCTGCCCGGTTGCCGGACCGCTGCAGATGGATCCCGCCGATGTCGGCGTCGATGCCTGCCCGTTCATTGGCGACAAGCCATTGGTCGAGGGCGAAAATGCCGAGGCGGTCGAGGCCTGATATTCAGCCTCGGCATTGCAAGGGGCGTAGCGACGAAGCGATCCATCGCGCTTGGCGGATGGTTGCTCGTCGCACGCATGGAGCGATCCCCTTATGTCGGAATTCGCATTTTTGCCGGAAGCCATTCTCGCGCTTGTCGCGCTTGAATGTGCCGCGCTCATCTATTGGCGATTGAAGCGGGGCAGGGGGCCAGCCCCTCTCGATATTGTCGCAAATCTTGCAGCAGGTGCATGTCTTTTGCTGGCCGTGCGGGCGGCGCTTCTGGGTGATGCGGCAATGCTGCTCGTCTTTCTGGCAGCCTCCGGCCTCGCACATGTTTTCGATCTCATGCGCCGCTGGAAATAACCGGGCACATTATATCGTGTCAGCGCGCAGCAATTTCCGCTTTCAGCGCTTTTGAAACGCGCTGAGCATCGGCTGCCGGCAGAGGCAGGTAGCGGGCACCAAGATCTTCGGCGAGTTTCCGCGCGCGCGGTTGCGGGCGCGGAGATGTATCGACCAGCAGGCTGGCAATTGAGCGCGCGCGCACATGTTTGGCCATTGCGCTTGCATCTTCCTCTGCCTGCGCGCGATTGCCGATCCCCTCGCGCGTCACATTGGCCTGACCGTCGGTAAAGAAAACCAGGATCGGCGTATCGCCCCGCCGCGCAATGGATTCCGCAAGCTCGCTTGCCATTGCAATGCCCGATGCCAGCGGCGTACCGCCCCCGCCCGGCAATTGCGCCAATTGCTTGCGCACCCGCGCCAGCGAACGCGTGGGCGCAAGCAGCAATTCTGCACTGCGCCCCCGGAAGGAGATCAAGGCCGCCTCGTCGCGGCGCACATAGCATTCGGCGAGCAGCAATTGCACGGCGCCTTTGGCTTCCGCCAGTCGATGCAAGGCCGATGAGCCCGAAGCATCGACAACGAAAATGGTCGCCACACGTGTGCGCTCGGCCATGCGTTTGATGCGCATATCTTCCTTGCGCATCAGGATGGGAGGCGCTTTCGCATCGGGCGCGAGCAGGCGTCGGCGCAAGACCTGTTGGGGCGCGGCTGCGCGCAATGTATCGATCAAGGCAAGCCGCGCGCCGCCAGATAATTCGCCGGGGCGCGAACCGATAGGGCGCCCGCGCCGCAAAGTGCGACGCACGAGGCCGCTCTTGCCGCCCGACGATCCCCGTTTTGGCGGCGTGCCGGCCACAAGCGCTTTCAGAAGATCTGGGGGCAGCGCGGCGCGCACGGCATCCGTCAGATTTTCCTCGCCCTGCGGCATCGATGTGTTCTCATCTTCGGGCGTATCGTTTTGCGCCTCATCGGGCGCTTCATTGGGTGGGTTGTCTTCGCTCTCGGTCTTTTCGGGCGGCGGTTCGCTTTGATCTT
>CANHAW010000053.1 GCA_947458675.1 Beijerinckiaceae bacterium | reverse complement strand
TACCCAAAGGAAATCGAGACCGAAATCGATTCCATGCCGGGTGTGTTTGAGAGTGCCGTGATTGGTGTGCCACATCCCGATTTTGGCGAAGGCGTGACCGCTGTGGTGGTTCGAACCAAGGCAGAATCCATCGATGAGAAAGCGATCATTCTCGCGTTGCAGGATCGGCTGGCCAAATTCAAGCAACCGAAGAAGATCATTTTCATGGAGGATCTGCCGCGCAATACGATGGGTAAAGTTCAGAAAAATGTTCTGCGCGATCAATTCGCAAAGCTTTATACCAATCAATAGCGGATGCGCTCGCCCAAATCATTGGCGGCCGCCCTATGGTCTGAGCTGGATTGGCCGGCTCAGGCCTTGGATCATTTGAGTTTCAAGGGTCAGGGAAACCTTTCCTCATCTTTTGCAGTCTCCGATTTTGGTGCAGCTGCAACATCGGTTGCAGCTTTGGCATTGGCGGAATGGGTCTCGCTTTCCGGAAGCGCTTTTCCGTCTGTGACCTTGGATCGACGACTTTGCGATCTATGGTTTTCGAAATCCTTGAAACCGATTGGTTGGGCTTTGCCCCCGCAATGGGATCCGATTGCCGGTAATTATCTTGCCAATGATGGATGGATCAGACTTCATACAAACGCGCCGCATCACCGTGCGTCAGTTCTAAAAGTTCTCGACTGTATTTCTGATGCCAAAGCCGTCAAAAGTGGCGTTGCCCAGTGGAGTGCGCAGGCTCTTGAAGATGCAATTGTCGCGCAAGGCGGTTGTGCCGCTAAAATGTTGACGCGACAGGAATGGTTGGCACATGCGCAGGGCAGGGCGGTTGAGCAGGAGCGCTTGATATCGCGCGAAAAGCTTCAAAAATGTCGCTTACGACAAATTGGTTCACCATCTCGTCCGCTGGCGGGTCTGCGTGTACTTGATCTCACGCGCGTTTTGGCAGGGCCAGTGGCCACGCGTTTTTTGGCGGGGTTTGGGGCCAATGTACTGCGGATAGATTCGCCCCTATGGGACGAGCCTGCTGTTCTACCGGAAGTAACAATTGGCAAACGGCGCGCCCGCCTCGATCTTGAAGAAAAATTTGATCGATCAATTTTCGAGCGCTTGCTCACGCAAGCAGATGTTCTCGTTCATGGCTATAGAAGCGATGCGCTTGAAAATCTGGGTTTCGGCTCTCACATGCGACAGCAAATCAATCCATGCTTGATCGATGTTGCTCTCGATGCTTATGGATGGACGGGCCCCTGGGCCCATCGACGTGGCTTTGATACGATTGTACAGATGAGTACTGGTCTTGCGCATTCAGAGACTTTGTTTTTTGGCAGCAGCGAGCCAAAGTTACTTCCAGTCCAGTCTCTCGATTTTGGCACAGGGCATCTCATGGCCGCCTCTGTTCTTCGGATGCTCAGCGATGCATGGCGAGGTATAGAGATAGGATCAGCTCGGCTGTCGCTTGCCGGAACTGCGGGTTTTCTGTCGAAACAACCGCAACAAAATGTTTTTGATTTTGCCCCTGCCTGCAAAGAAGATTTCGACGAAGAAGTCGAACAGACGTTTTGGGGGGCTGCTCATCGGCTTCGGAAACCATTTTCGATTGATGGTCTGTCCATGTATTGGGATTACCCGGCAGGACCGCTTGGCGATAGTTCAGCTTCTTTCGACTAGGGGGAAAAGATGCGCGGCTTTTTTCGAATGGATTATGCGCGAGAGGGTGGCGCTGGCGGTACGATCATCTTTACCGACGGGGCTCTGTCCGGCTGGGATACAGGCGGGTCGTTTTTCCGCGGTGTCTATCGTGACAGCGGGATGGGCATCGAGGGCAAATTGTCGATGGCCTTTCCAAATGGCGGAATATCCGTAACTGGAGAAAAAATGCCCAAAAACGGCGTGCCCCTGCATTATCCTTTCAAGATTACGAATGCTGCGACAGCTGGTGAAATGGAAATCCAGACCGGATCGGGCGGTGTCATCGTCAAGCTCAGGCGAGTGAGCGCTCTTTAGCTTGGGTTTCGACCGCGCTGTCTTGATCTCTGCCTTGGTGCTCGCCATAATCACGACGACGCCATGAAAAACGGCGAAACGGGAGGAAGTCCATGTCTGGCATTGGTTTGCCGCGTTCTCGAATCTTTCAGATCGGCCTTTTCGCCACGGTCTTGACCGCTTTCTGCGCAGGGAGTGGGGCGGATGTGCTGGCTCAGGCTCGCGTTGAGGTCCGCGTCGGCACGCTTGGCGCCATCAGCGATGCGCCGATTTTTATTGCCGATAAAAAGGGTTTCTTCCGCGATGAGGGGATCGACGTCAAAATGACGGTGTTCCAATCGGCGGCAACAATGGTCGCACCGCTTGGGGCTGGTCATCTCGATGTGGGCGCCGGATCCCCATCTGCCGGCATGTATAATGCCGTAGCGCGCAAAATTGATATTCGCATCGTGGCGGATAAGGCCATGTCCACGCCGGGATATGGTGCGACGAAGTTGATTGTACGCAAGGATCATGTCGATTCAGGGCGTTTCAAAACCCTTGCGGATCTTAAGGGCATGAAGGTCGCCGGAAATGCGCCTGGCGTCAGCAATACAGCCATGCTGAATGCCATGCTGACGTCGGTCGGGCTGAAATATTCCGACGTGGACGTTCTCAATCTCGCTTTTCCCGATCATCTGGTCGCACTTCAGAACAAGTCGATTGACGCGGGCGCAACGATCGAGCCGATAGCAACCCTTGCCGTCCAGGCCGGTCATGCCGTCGAAATCATGCGCGACGATCAGATCTACCCCGATCACCAAATCGCAACACTCATTTATGCGGAGGAGTTTGCCAAGAAACGCGACCTCGGCATCCGCTTCATGAAAGCCTATGTTCGTGGTATCAGATTTTACGTCAGCGCTCTCAAGGATGGGCGGCTTGCAGGATCGACCGCAGATGAAGTCATCGACATTTTGACTGAATATACGGCTGTCAAAAACAAGGACCTGCTGCGCAAAATCACACCGACCGGAATGGATCCTGACGGGCGCGTCAATACCGCCAGTTTGCAGCGCGATCTTGATTTTTATGCATCTCAGGGTCTTGTCGATTCCAAGATCGATGTAAGCCGAATTGTCGATATGTCTTTTGCAATAGAGGCAGTCAAACTTCTCGGGCCATTCAAGCAGTAAGTGGAACATAGATCATGTTGAGGTCGCACACCCGGATGGCCGGGCCCAACAAGTTCAAGCTCGGGCTTTTCGCCATGAATTGCTCGGGCGGCATGACTATGACGAAAGCGCCAGAGCGTTGGGAAGCCAGTTGGGAAAACAATCTGACGGCGGCAAATTTAGCAGATGAAGCCGGTCTCGAATTCTTGCTGCCGATCGGTCGGTGGCACGGTTATAAGGGTGAAACGGATACTGAGGGATCGTCCTTTGAAACGCTCACTTGGGCTTCAGGTCTGCTTGCGGCGACCAAGGGTATTTCCGTTTCGGGCACATTGCATGTTGCTTTCGTCAATCCGGTCTTTGCGGCCAAGCAAATCGTCACCGCCGACCATATTGGTCGTGGTCGTTTTTGCCTGAATATTGTTTCGGGCTGGAACAAAGGCGAATTCGACATGATGGGCGTTGCGCTCAACGATCATGAAGCGCGCTATGCCTATACGGGCGAGTGGATTGAAATTGCAAAACGCATATGGCGGGAAGAGGAACCCTTCGAATACAAAGGGCGGTTTTTTGATCTTCAGGGTGTAATCTCCAAGCCAAAGCCATTTGGCGGCGGAGAGCCGCTTTTGATCAGTGCCGGCAATTCATCAGAAGGGCGTGCCTTTGCGGCTAATCATGCCGATGCTTTGTTCATGACAATCGTCGAACTGGATACATTGGCGCAGGAAGTGAGTGCTGTTCGCAGCTCAATCCACGATCAGACAAGAGACGTCGGTATTTATGCAAGCGGCCATTTGATCTGTCGTCCTACCCGCAAGGAAGCCGAGGATTATTACAATTATATTGTCTATGAGCAGGGCGATTGGGAGGCGGCTGAACATGCCGCCGTCATCAGAACCAAGGGCCGCAAGACGGCTTTTGACGCCATGCAGAAGTTGAAAGAGCGTCTGATCAGCGGCGTCGGCACTTATCCAGTGTTAGGCAGTTACGATGACGCAGCGGAATCGTTCAAGCGGATGAGCGATGCGGGATTGAGTGGTATAGCCATCGGGCTCGTCAATTATATTGCCGATTTTCCGGCGCTTCGGGATGAGGTTTTGCCGCGGATGCAACGGCTGGGCCTGCGGGTTTAGAGGCCGATGCAAAGCTGGCAATACCTGTCTATATCTATGGGCGCACCCCACCTTCTTGGGGTGTGAGACTAGAAATCGAGATGCAAAAAATCAGATCTGCAATATTCAATGGGCTTATGTCCTGCTGGACGGCCCTTTTTTCCCCCATGCTTGGCATTGTTCTGCTTGCAGGCAGTCCAGCTCCGCTCGCGCGTTCGTGTACGCGTGTTTGGGCGAGGGGTGTCTTGTTTCTTCTGCGTTGGGTCGTGGGCTTGGATGTTTCAGTGATGGGCCAAGAGAATATCCCATCCAAGCCGAGCCTGATTATTTCCAATCACGAATCCGCCTGGGAGACGATTTTCTTCCTCGTTCTTTTTCCCGACGTGGCAATCGTTACCAAACAGGAATTGCTCAAAATTCCGGTCTTCGGTTCATTCCTTCGTTTGTCGAGAATGATCACGATCGACCGCGAGAGTGGATCCAAAGCCATTCGCAAAATGGTCGATGAAGGAACTCAGGCTCTCTCAGAGAAACGTCATATCCTTATTTTCCCGCAGGGAACGCGAGGCGAGCCGGGGGAACCCGTTGAGTTCAAGCGTGGTGTCGAATTGCTCTATGCCAAACTTGAATGCGATGTGCTTCCTGTTGCCATGAATTCGGGTGATTTCTGGCGCAAAGCTCAGCCCTTGAAGTCGGGAAGGATCGACGTGTCGTGCCTTCCCATTATCCCAGCGTCCTTGGATGCAAAGGAAGCAATCAAGGCCGCCGAGACAGAGGTGCAATTGGCGCTCAACAAGATCCGCGCGGTCTGAATTGAGGAATGGATGCTTCCGCATCTATATCCTCAAAAACAACCTCAACCGGCATGTCGCAGCGAACCTCTTCTGGCGAAATGCCGACAATATTCGTCAACAGACGCGGGCCTTCTTCGAGCTCGATGAGCGCGACAACATAAGGCACGCGTTCGCTGAAGGAAGCGCGATAGACACGGTTAAAGGTGACGTGGCTGAACACTTTGCCGCGGCCGGAAACATCACAGAATGTGAATTTTGCCGATAGACAATGCGGGCACGATGCCGATGGCGGAAACCAAAATTTCTCGCATCTGTCGCACTTCGGTAAAGCCAATCGATGTTCGCGCGCAGCCTGCCAATAGGGCAGGGATTCAGGACCGGGGCGCGGCTTTGGTCTGGGGATCATATCGCTCATGATGCACGTCCAAGAATAAGAGTGGAATGACAGACCTGATTTCCACCATGTCCGGAGATCAATGCGATTTCTGCATCCTTGACCTGTCGTTCAACTGGATAGGTATGGCGCAATTGTCTGACGCCTTCGACGATCTGCAACATGCCTTCGCAATGGGCCTCAGACAATTGCCCTCCGGATGTGTTGCAGGGCAGGGCGCCACCAAGGCGCAAAGCGCCTGATGATACAAAGGCGCCACCCTCGCCCTTCTTGCAGAAGCCGTAATCTTCAAGCTGGGTGAGAACCATATAGGTGAAACAGTCGTAGATCTGCGCGGTATCGACATCTCGTGGACCAAGTCCCGCCATTCTATAGGCGGCCTCGCCACTCAATTTGGCAGCAGTCACAACCATATTGTCGTCTGCAAACCAGCCACGTGTATTGTTATGCGTTCCAAATCCTTTGATCAGGACAGCTGGCTGTTTCATGTCTCGTGCACGAGCGGCGCTGGTGACGATCACCGCACCTGCTGCATCGGAACGAAGACTGCAATCAAACATGCCGAATGGCGACACAATCATTCGTGCGGCATGATAATCTTCAATGCTTAGGGTTTTCTTCATTTGGGCATCGGGATTGCGCAAGGCATGCTCCCGGAAAGCAACGGCAATCTCGCCAAATTGGTCGCGTGTGGTGCCGTAGAGGTGCATATGCCGTGTCGCGCCAAATGCATGCGCAGCTGTGGCTCCGAAATACCCATATTCAGGCCCGAATTCCCGCGCGCGCATGGCTTCCGGTCGCGTCTCATTTTTGACGCGAGCCTCTTCACTGGCATGCGTGCGAGACCAGGTATCGCGCCCAAAACCACACACGATCGTTTTGGCAAGACCAAAACGTATCGCCATGACCGCCAGCGCAACCGACATGATCTGGCTGGCACCACCATTGGTCAGTGTCGTTGAAAATCGTGCGTTGATTCCCAGCCGTTCAGCCACAAGCTGATGGTGCGAATAGGATTCGTCCGGGCCACGACAAAGCACACCATCAACATCTGAGGCTTGCAATCCAGCATCGTCGAGTGCGTTTCGGATGGCCTCGACCAGAAGGTCAAGGCTTGAAACGCCCGGAACTTTCCCCAATCGGCTGGTCGCCGTTCCGACAATTGCGCAAGTGTCTCGCAATTCACGCGAGGGTTCGATCTGCGTTGTATCCGTGATTATACTCATCATCCCAACCTATTGCACGAGTTCACGAACGCGCCGAGCCAGATCGGGAGGCGCTGTATAAACCTTGTCCAGCAATTCATTGATATGGGCGCCACTGACGGGATCGATTTCAACGCCCTGTTTTGCTGCATCTTCCAGAAATTCTTTATCGGTCATTGTTTTGTCGAAGGCGTCGCGCAAGACAGCGATCCGGTCTTTTGGCACCTCTGGCGGAATGACGAATGGTCGACCCATGACCTGTTCGACAAAAGCGATTTCGAAGATCGCGCGCGCCATAGGATCTGGCGCAAGATCAAGTGCGGTCGCAACATTGGGATATTCGTGGTCGCGCTCCATGCCCAATTGGAGAATGATCGCAACCTGGCCGGACTTTTCCCAAGGGCGATAGCGCGCCCGGAACGCGGCGGATGTTCCACCGGAAATATGTCCATCGACCTCTCCGCGTTCCACGGCGAGCAGGGCGGCCTGTGATCCATCATATCCCTCAATCACACGTAATTTGGTGCCGTAGAGAGCATTCAGCAGGCGCGGATAAATCGAGCTTGGCGAGTTTCTGGATGAGGATGAGACTGTGACTTCTTTTTTCCTGAGTCCTTCCAGGTCACTCACGCCGGAATTTGTTCTCAGCATGAAAAAGCCGATTTCCTGTTGCGTCGATCCTAGCCAGGTGAATTTGCGCACGTCGAATTGCGCATTTGTACTGTCGGGTGCGTAGAATTTTGCAAGGCCCGTATTTCTTTGCAATCCGCCGATCACAGATCCGTCGCGCGGCGCCACGGTATAGAGATAATTACCCGCTTTAATGCCTTCAGCGCCAGGCGTGTTTTGTACAATCATGCTGGGTGCACCTTGAATATGCTTGGGCATATGGCGCGACAATAATCTCGCATATTGGTCATAACCGCCGCCGACACTGGCGGAGGTGATGAGCGTCATTTTGCGACCCTTGAAAAACTCGTTAGCCGTTTGCGCCTGAGCAATAGCCGGCATCAGAAAAACTGTCGCAAGCATATAAAGCAGAGGTCTCGTTTTCATGTCGCCCTCTTGTGTCTGGGTCAGTCCTGGCTCTGTCGGAGCGGGCCGAGAATTTCTTCATTATGCTCGCCCAGTTCCGGCGAGCAGCTTTTGACATGGGTTGGCGTCTCCGAGAGACGAACGCCATTGCGGATATATCCCACCGATCCCAGTTTTGGGTGCGGTACATCGATCCGCATTTTGAGGTGTTGCACCTGAGGATCGCTGAAGACATCATCAAATGTGTTCAGTGGCGCTGAGGGCACATCGGCCTCAAGCAAGAGCTGGAGCCAATGTTCGCGTTTGTTTTGTCTGAAAACATCCGCGAGCGCCGCATTCAGGGCATCGTAATTCTTGCCGCGCAATTCTTTCGAACGATAGCGGGGATCCTCAATCCATTCGGGATGACCGGCGACGCGTGTCAGCGCCTCCCAGAATTTGGTCGGGGAGGAGAGATGCACAACGAATGCTTTACCGTCGGCAGCCGTAAAGGCATAAACTTGCGCCTGATGCGTGCGCGTTGCGCGGCCGGGAACTTTCCCGTTCTCGAAAAAGCGCGCTGCATTCTCACCACAAAAAGAAAGTGTCGATTCAAGCAAAGATGTTTCCACGAGCTGGCCGCGACCAGTTCGCCCGCGTGCGATCAGCGCGCCAAGAATTCCGTTGGTAGCCGTCATTCCCGCAAGATGGTCCGAGAGAGAAATGCCCATCGGCTTGGGGTCGGAAATATCGGTCAGCAAACTCAGCAAACCGCTGGCGGCTTGGCCAACCGTGTCATAGCCAGGCCGCATCGCATAAGGTCCATCGGATCCAAAACCGGTGATAGAGCACCAAACGAGCTTGGGGTTTTCGTCCCGCATCGCTTCAAAACCGAGGCCCAGTCGATCCATCGTGCCGGCGCGAAAATTCTCGATCACGACATCTGCCGTCTTGATCAAAGCGCGCGCATCGGATTTCCCTTGCGGGCTCTTGAGATCGATCGTGACGCTTTTTTTGTTGCGATTGACTGAGCCGAATGTGGGTGAATATTCCACACGGCCCCAGCCACGGAACGGATCGCCACGCGTCGGTTCCTCGACCTTGATGATATCCGCGCCGAGATCGCCTAGCAGCATGCCTGCATAGGGGCCGGATACGTAATTTGCGAATTCGACAACCCGAATCCCTTCCAAGGCTCCGGACATTATACCTCCCCTGACCGGCGGACTTCTGGCCGCCTTTTGATTCATATTTTGGCCGAAGCCGAACCGGGCGGCAAGAAGGCACAGAGCAAATAAAAAGCCCGCCACATTGCTGCGGCGGGTCAAGTTTAGCGACAGGTCTGCGGGAGGTCAGACCGTCGACTGCGGAACGCCCTTGCGGGCCTTCAGCGCATCCTTAGCGCCGTCCTTGAAAGGGACGTTGCGTTTCAGCAGAAGGGCAGTTGCGCGGACCGCCTGCTCTTCGGGCGAGCGGGCCGGGGGCAGGGTGCCTTTTTCCCGGAGCGCTTTGGCAGCTTTCATCAATTTATGGCGCGCCATGATGATCCCATTGTCGCAACCAACGAGATTTTCCTTGGTGCGGTCGATGATGGGCCCCATGCTTTCCTGCAAGGAGGAATCCTGAATGGCGATCCCTTCGACGCCGCTATAGGTCGTGCCAGACCTCTGCGCATTGCGATCCATCAGATAATCATTGTCCTTGTTCGCAAGCGGTCGAAAGGTTCCCGGCACATATTTGCAATGAACGCCCTTGCCGGCCTTCATATGAGCGACTTCATCCGCGGTCAGATCGCGAACGGGATGAT
>CANHAW010000052.1 GCA_947458675.1 Beijerinckiaceae bacterium | reverse complement strand
TGGGTTTTCCAATCGCTGCTCTCAAGCCGGCGGACAGCCCTTGTTGCTCCTTGGCGAAAGGGTGAATTGTTCAATATTCACGCAAAGCCAGCCGAAAACACCCCGATCACCGCCCGTCTTCAGGCAGGCGTTCAAGGCAATATCCGAAAATGCGATGCGGAATGGTGCCGCATAAGCGGGGAAGGATTTAACGGATTCATCCGTAAATCGCTTCTCTGGGGCGTCTATCTGGACGAGCCTCTCGACTGAAGCGGCGCTCAGCGCTTTTTGCGCAGCCGGACCACGACATCGACGCTGGCGATTTCCATGCCTTCAGGGGCTTCCGGGACACGCAGGATCTCGACGCGGTCACCGGGAATGTCGAGAAGCTGGTTGGAATCCTCGACCAGAAAATGATGGTGTCGCGAGACATTGGTGTCGAAATAAGTCTTTGACCCATCGACAGCTATTTCGCGCAAAAGCCCAGCTTCGGTAAATTGATGGAGCGTGTTGTAAACCGTCGCAAGGGAGATTGCGACGCGCGAGCCTGTCGCCTCCTCATAGAGCTTTTCGGCCGTGACATGGCGGTCGCCCTTGGCGAAAAGCAGCCAGCCAAGAGCCACGCGCTGACGCGTCGGGCGCAATCCCGAGCGCCGCAGCTTGGCGCGCAATTCATGGACGGGACAGCCGGACATGGCGTCGCCCGACATTTTCGGTCGGCTGGCAACCGGCAAGGCAATGGGCGGCACGTTCGGGCTTACGGTCGGTCGGGGCATGAGCACACTTGTCTTGGGTCGCCGGCTGACGGGTCAAAGGACCATCTCAGTCCAACATTATAAGAAACAGACCCGGTCCCGGCAACTTCTCCTTTCAGGCCCGGCCCGGCACCATCACCTTCGGTCCCCGCTTCCGGCCAGCAAAGGCCTGTGCTAGAAGGCCGCTTCGGGGTACTGGCCCCAGCTTGGCAAATAAAGGGTTTAAGATGGGCGATCGGCGCTCGAGCTTCGAATATGAAGACCTGCTGGCCTGCGGCCGCGGAGAAATGTTCGGTCCTGGAAATGCCCAGCTGCCACTACCTCCTATGCTCATGTTCGACCGCATTTCAGAAATCTCTGAAACAGGCGGGGCCAACGGCAAAGGCATTATCCGCGCCGAACTGGATGTGAGGCCGGATCTCTGGTTTTTTTCCTGCCACTTTAAAGGCGATCCCGTCATGCCGGGCTGCCTCGGCCTCGATGCCATGTGGCAGCTCGTCGGCTTTTATCTCGGCTGGCTCGGTTCTCCCGGACGCGGACGCGCGCTGGGCGTCGGCGAAGTGAAATTCGTCGACCAGGTTTTGCCTTCTGTCTCGAAGGTCGTCTATGGCATCGATCTGAAGCGCGTGTTTCGCGGCAAGCTTGTCCTTGGAATTGCCGATGGATGGCTGGAGGCGGACGGCAAAAGAATTTATGAAGCCAAAGACCTACGGGTCGGCCTCTTCCAATCGGAAGGCGCGGCCTGATCTTTTTCGCAAAGCCGCCAGCAGGCCGCCTTTAACGTGATAATCTTTGGCCAGCTCTAGCAGGAGAATGCAATGAGACGCGTGGTCGTCACCGGCCTGGGCATCGTGTCCGCCATCGGCAATAACAAGCAGGAAGTCCTGACCTCACTGCGTGAGGCCAAATCCGGCATCGTCCGTGCACAAAGCTATGCCGATCTTGGCTTCCGCTGTCAGGTGCATGGCGAGCCGACGCTCAAGGCAGAAGATGTGGTCGATCGCCGCGCCATGCGTTTCCATGGCGGTGGCACGGGCTGGAACCATATCGCGATGGAACAAGCCATTGCCGATGCCGGCCTTCAGCCAAACGATATTTCCAACGACCGCACCGGAATCATCATGGGTTCGGGCGGACCTTCGGCACGCACGCTTGTCGAATCTGCGGACACGACTCGTTCCAAAGGCCCCAAGCGCGTCGGCCCCTTCGCCGTTCCCAAAGCCATGTCATCAACCGCCTCGGCTACACTGGCGACCTGGTTCAAGATCAAGGGCGTCAATTATTCGATCTCTTCCGCTTGCGCGACCTCCAGCCATTGCATCGGCAATGCTGCGGAAATGATTCAATGGGGCAAGCAGGACGTCATGTTCGCAGGCGGCTGCGAAGAGCTCGACTGGACGCTTTCCGTCCTCTTCGACGCCATGGGCGCAATGTCATCGAGCTATAATGATACGCCAGCAACAGCCTCGCGTGCTTACGACAAGAGCCGAGATGGTTTCGTGATTGCCGGCGGCGCGGGCGTTCTGGTGCTCGAAGAATATGAGCGCGCCAAAGCGCGTGGTGCGAAAATCTATGCGGAGCTCGCAGGATATGGTGCGACATCCGACGGCTACGATATGGTCGCGCCGTCTGGCGAAGGCGCCATGCGCTGCATGCGCCAGGCGCTTGCAAATGTGAAAGCGCCAATCGACTACATTAATCCGCATGCGACATCGACGCCGGTCGGCGATGCCAAGGAAATCGAAGCAATCCGCGAAGTCTTCGGCTCGGGTGAAAAATGCCCGCCGCTTTCCGCCACCAAGTCACTGTCGGGCCACTCGCTCGGCGCGGCCGGCGTGCAGGAAGCGATCTATTCGCTGATCATGATGGAAAACAGTTTCATCTGCGAAAGCGCCAATATCCAGGAACTGGATCCGGATTTCGCCGACATGAACATCGTGCGCAAGCGGATCGACAATCGTCCGCTCGGCACTGTTCTGTCCAATTCCTTCGGGTTTGGCGGAACCAATGCCAGTCTCGTGTTCAAACATATCGATGCTTGAGGGCTTGAAATGAGCAATCCTGCAAGCAGCCTGATGGCAGGCAAACGCGGCCTCATCATGGGCGTCGCCAACGATCACTCGATCGCCTGGGGGATTGCGAAGACGCTGTCAGATCACGGCGCAGAACTCGCCTTCACCTATCAGGGAGAAGCGCTGGGGAAACGCGTCAAGCCACTGGCGGAAAGCGTCGGATCGTCAATCGTCCTGCCCTGCGATGTCGAAGACATTGAAAGCGTCGATCTTGTTTTTTCCGCCCTGAAGGAAAAATGGGGAACGCTCGATTTCATCGTCCATTGCGTGGCCTTTGCCGACAAAAACGAGCTGAAGGGACGTTATGCCGAAACATCCCGCGAAAACTTCAAACGCGCGATGGTCATTTCAGCTTTCTCATTCACGGAAGTTTCGAAACGCGCTGCAGAAATGATGCCGAATGGCGGATCGCTTCTGACGCTGACTTTCGGCGGCGCCACCCGCGTCATGCCGAATTACAACGTCATGGGTGTTGCCAAGGCTGCGCTTGAGGCCAGCGTCCGCTATCTGGCAGCCGACTTCGGCCCGCAGGGGATCCGCGTCAATGCCATCAGCGCAGGCCCGATCCGGACCCTCGCCGGTGCCGGCATTGGCGATGCGCGCACCATGTTCAATTTCCAGCGCGCCCATTCGCCGCTACGCAAGAGCGTGACCATTGAAGATGTGGGCGGAGCCGCACTCTATCTTCTGTCGCCACTCTCGGCGGGTACGACGGGGGAAATCCATTTCGTCGATGCCGGCTATAATATTATTTCAATGCCCCGGCCTGAAGATCTGCGCGACGAAACGAACTGACGCCTTGCTGCAAAGCTACAAACGGCCAGCTTCCAGCCGATCGGCTGGCGGGGTCTCAGTTTCGCGCGGTTTTGTCCAGGCGTGTAACCTGACCTTAAGAGACACGTGAGCTAATCCGGTCATTTAAGACAGTGATTCTTGCGTGCTGAACAAACCGGCTCAGGAAAATCCCGACAATGCGGCCTTTGCGATTCTCTTCGCTTGGGCGATGACGCTCATCCTGTCAGCCACGATCACCCTACACACATGGAAAACCGGGGTCTTCGCCGACACTGATGACGCAGCACGTATGGTGCAGATACGCGACTGGATGGCTGGACAGGCTTGGTATGACCTGAAACTGCACCGTATGGGTCTGCCAGACGCGCCATTCATGCATTGGACGCGTATCGTCGACATTCCGATTGCAGGCCTGATCCGTTTTTTTGAACTTTTCCTCGATCAAACAGCGGCCGAGAGGATTGCGAGGATTGTATTCCCTTTGAGTTTGATTGCCGTCTTGCTGATGACGGCCTCCCTTATTCTGCGGGAATTGCTGCTTCGAAATATGCTTGTTCCGGGTTTGCTGATCGTCGCATTGAGCGGTATTTCGACAGGCCATCTCAGACCTGGTCGGATTGACCATCACGGCCCGCAGGTTCTGCTTTTTCTGATCATCTGCCTGTTCCTCCTGCGCAGCATGAACAAGCGAGCGCCATTCCTGAACGGCTTGCTTTGCGGCGGCATTGCCTCGCTGTCGCAGGCCATCAGTCTCGAAAACTTGCCGCTCATTTTTGTTGCAGCCGCCATCTTCGCGCTGCGCTGGATGATTCATGGTGAAAATGCACGCTCTGCATTCAGGGGTTTTTCTGCCGGACTGTTTGCGGCAACGCCGATCCTTTTCCTTCTGACAACACCGCCAGAAAACTGGCTCGCACCTCTCTGCGATGCGCAATCCATCGTGCATGTTCTGACATTTTCAACAATTGCTGCCACCTGCCTGATCTTGACCTCCACAGCGCCATTTCTGTCGACACTTCCTCGCCGGACAGCAGCTCTGGTCTTGGCCGGAATACCTGGCCTCATATTGGTTCTCTCTGTCTTCCCGCAATGCGCAGATCCTTATTCCGCGATCGATCCATTGGTTCGTCGTCTGTGGCTCGACAATGTCACTGAGGCGGAATCTTTGTTCGAAGCCATCTCGGGCGATTTCGGCACGATTTTTCCGCAATTGGGTCCGGGGATAGCGGGCTTTGCGGGCGCCGTTTTCTGTGCGCTCAAAACCAAAGCCGCTCAGCGCGAAAAATGGATCGTCATTATTGCCATGACTGGCGCGGCACTCGTAGTTTCTGCCTATAAGATTACAGGCTTGGCGAGCCTTTCGATTATCGGAGCAATAGGCATCGCTGGCACTCTCGATCATCTTCCCGAGTTCTACAGACGCTTTCGCAATCTTTTTGCCATTGCTTTTTCAGGCGTCGGGGTTTTTGCACTCTTTCCAGCCCAGCCAACTGACCCTTACAAAATGGAGACATTCGATTGTCTTGCTCCGGAAGCCTATGCATCGTTAGACAAACTTCCAACCGGACTCATTCTGGCGCACATCAATTTCGGCGCACATATTCTCGCTCACACAAATCATTCGACAGTCGCGGCTCCTTATCATCGAAACAATGAAGGCAATCGCATCTCCGTCGAGGTGTTCCAGAATTCCTCAAAAATAAATCCGCTTCATGTCATCGAAAGCGGCGCCGATTACATCGTGATCTGCCAAGGAACTGGATCATCGAAACTCGAAGCTGCATTCCTCGAAGCCTTTCCCAAGCTTGAACTGATCGATCGCAATATGTTTTCGGTCTGGCGTATGACGCGGTAGGGACAAGCGTAAACCAAGCCGATGCTACATGGACAAAGCTTAATTTGAACATGGTCGATTTGGCGTTCATTCTGCACGCATTGAGAATACGGAGCCTCTCGATGACAAAACGTGCGCCCTTTCTGGTTGTCCTCACCGCCACTTCGGCCATTGCCTTGATCGTTGCTGCACAGGCACAGCAACCATCGATCCCAACCCAATCGTCCCCCACCGGACAATCTTCCGCTTCACCCAATGCACAAGGAAACAGATTTACCGCAGAAGATCGCGCCGCTTTCTTTGAAGCACGCCTTGCGGCTATCCGTGCAGGCCTTCGGCTGACCGCTGCACAGGAGGCCATGTGGCCGCCGGTGGAAGCGGCAGCGCGTGACATGGCCAAGCAAGCAACAGAATTGCGCGCGCAGCGCGAGAGTGTTGGCGCTGCAAGCGATCCCATAGAGCGCATGGCTCGCATGGGCGATGCAGCCTCGAAACGAGGCGCCGCCATGACAAAATTGGCTGAAGCTGCGCGGCCTCTCTACGCTTCGCTGAACGAGGATCAGAAACGTCGCCTTCAGGTGCTCCTGCACGCCGGCGGCCCGTCACGACACGGCTATGAGGAACGCGGCCAGGGGCGGGGCTATATGCACAGAGGCGATCACGAACATATGTCGCAACATCGCCAAAGGGGCGAAAGCGATGGATATCGGGGTCATGAACGCGGCGGATATCGTGGCGAGCATCGCCCTTGGAACGATTGGCGCTGACTGGGAATTAGGCGATCAGACGGATTGAATGACCCTCAACTGAAAAGGGCGGCTTCATCAAGAAGCCGCCCTCTTTTTATCTCACTCGACTGACGCGAGATTATTCGCTCGCGGGCTGCTGAGCCTCGGCGGCTTCCTTGCCCTCGAGATCTTCGCCGGTTTCCTGATCGACAACACGCATCGACAGGCGAACCTTACCGCGATCGTCAAAGCCCATCAGCTTCACCTTGACCTTGTCGCCTTCCTTGACGACGTCGGTTGTCTTGGCAACGCGCTGCTTGGAGAGCTGCGAAATGTGAACGAGACCGTCCTTGGCGCCGAAGAAATTCACGAAAGCGCCGAAATCTGTCGTCTTCACGACGGTGCCTTCGTAAATCTGACCGACTTCCGGATCGGATGCGATGGACTTGATCCAGGCAATCGCCGCCTTGATCGAATTCCCATCGCTCGAGGCAACCTTGACGGTGCCATCGTCCTCGATGTTGATCTTGGCGCCGGTTTTCTCGACGATCTCGCGGATCACCTTGCCGCCTGTGCCGATCACTTCACGGATCTTGTCGGTTGGAATTTTCAGCGTCTCGATGCGCGGCGCAAATTCTCCGAGCTCGGCGCGCGCGCCGGTCAGAGCCTTGTTCATTTCACCGAGAATATGAATACGGCCTTCCTGCGCCTGGCCAAGAGCCACACGCATGATCTCCTCGGTGATACCGGCGATCTTGATATCCATCTGCAGCGAGGTGACGCCTTCCGACGTGCCCGCCACTTTGAAATCCATGTCGCCGAGATGATCTTCATCGCCGAGAATATCGGAGAGAACCGCATAGCGGTCGCCTTCGAGAATGAGACCCATTGCGATGCCAGCGGTCGGACGCTTCAACGGCACACCCGCATCCATGAGCGAGAGCGAAGCGCCGCAGACGGTTGCCATCGAAGACGAACCGTTCGATTCCGTAATCTCCGACACGACGCGGATCGTGTAGGGGAATTCGGCAGCGGTCGGCAGCATCGGACGAATGGCGCGCCAAGCGAGCTTGCCGTGTCCGATTTCGCGACGACCCGGCGAGCCCATGCGGCCAGTTTCGCCGACGCTGTAGGGAGGGAAGTTATAATGGAGCAGGAAGCGCTCTTTATATGTGCCCTCGAGCGAATCGATGAATTGCTCATCTTCACCCGTGCCGAGCGTGGCAACGACAAGCGCCTGCGTTTCGCCGCGCGTGAACAAAGACGAGCCGTGGGTGCGGGGAAGAACGCCAACCTGCGAGAGGATCGGACGCACAGTCTTCACATCGCGACCATCGATACGCACGCCAGTGTCCAGAATATTCCAGCGAACGACTTTGGCCTGCAGATCGTGGAAGACTTCGCCCACCATCTGCTTGTCGAACTTCGCTTCCTGCCCTTCCGGGAAGAGCGCCGACATGAGCTTCGACTTCACTGCATCGACGGCAGCATAGCGCTGCTGCTTGACAGTGTTCTTGTAGGCCTGGCGCAATTCTGCTTCGGCAATTTCAGAAACTGCCTTCTCGCAAGCTGATTTGTCGATGACAACGAGATCGCGCGGTTCTTTCGCAGCCTTTTCGGCAAGACGAATGATCGCATCGATCACCGGCTGGAATCCACGATGACCGGTCATCACGGCTTCAAGCATGATTGCTTCGGACAATTCCTTGGCTTCCGATTCGACCATGAGGACGGCATCGGCTGTGCCGGCGACCACGAGGTCGAGCGCCGATTCCTTCATTTCATCGATGGTCGGATTGAGCTTCAGTTCGCCCTTGATATGGCCAACGCGCGCGCCGCCGATGGGGCCCATGAAGGGAATGCCGGAAATAGTCAGCGCAGCAGACGCCGCCACCATGGACAACACGTCCGGATCATTTTCCAGATCGTGGCTGAGCACAGTGACAACAACTTGCGTGTCGTGCCGATATCCTTCCGGGAAAAGCGGACGGATCGGACGGTCGATCAGACGCGAAACGAGCGTTTCTTTTTCGGACGGACGGCCTTCGCGCTTGAAATAACCGCCGGGAATGCGGCCCGCAGCAAACGCCTTTTCCTGGTAGTTTACGGTGAGCGGGAAAAAGTCCACGCCGGGCTTCGGAGCCTTGGCGGAAACAACGGTGGCGAGAACGGTCGTCTCACCCCAAGTGGCGAGAACGGCGCCATCAGCCTGACGGGCCACGCGGCCAGTTTCGAGCACGAGCTTGCGCCCGGCCCAATCGAGTTCTTCACGATGAATTTCGAACATGTCGTCTGTCTTTCATGAGCGGGATATTGCCAGCGGCCATGAGCAAGACGGCAAGAAGCTGTTCTCGTGTCGATATGCGACTCGTTTCAAGAACAGCGTCCGGCGATCCTGCCATGGCTCGGGCCCTTGTCCCGCATGAGCCGGAAGCCCCATGCCTCCGGTTCGAGAGCGGCGCCTGAGCGCCATCGGATAAAGTGGCGAACGCCGACCCCATGCGGGGCCGGCGTCCGTCAGGCTTAGCGGCGAATGCCGAGGCGCTCGATGAGCGTCTTGTAGCGCGCTTCGTCGTGCTTCTTGACGTAGTCAAGAAGCTGACGACGCTGCGACACAAGTTTCAGGAGTCCGCGACGGGAATGATTGTCCTTCACGTGGCTCTTGAAATGCTCGGTCAAGTTGGAGATGCGTTCCGTGAGGATCGCCACCTGCACTTCCGGCGAACCCGTGTCGCCAGACTTCGTCGCATATTCCTTGATGAGCGCTTGCTTGCGCTCTGCAGTAATCGACATCGTCTTTTCCTTTCGGATTTGAGGAAATCCCGCACAAGCGGCCGGGCCGGGATGTCGTCCAGCTCGGTCACGAATAGGCGGGTCAGTGAAAAGGAGACCTTTCCACAGGGGCGCTTATACACGAAAGGGTGGATATAGCCAGTTTTTTGGGGGTTTTTATATGGCCAGATTGAAGACGCGGGCCGGCACCAGCTCGCCGCGCTCGACCTCTCCAAAGGCAACAGGCACACCGCCACAGGCCGCATAGGCCACCCCGCCCATCGGCGCATCGCGACCTCGCAGGAGGAGCGACTGACCACGGCGCAGGCGCGCAGCCCCGTCCCTGTCGACGACCACGCAGGGGATTTCGAGCAGGCCGGCCTCAACCGGGCGCAAAAGGCTTAAAGCCGCCTCAGGACCCTCCTCCAGCTCGAGCAGCTGGCACGAATCAACCTCGGAAAAGGGGCCGACCCGCGTCCGGCGCAAAGATGTTACGTGTCCGAAACAGCCAAGAGCCCGACCGAGATCGCGGGCGATG
>CANHAW010000051.1 GCA_947458675.1 Beijerinckiaceae bacterium | reverse complement strand
CTCATAGGCATAGTAAAGCAGGTGGCCGCCATCCAGCAGCGGAACCGGCAGTAGATTCAGAAGCCCTACGGATATCGACAGAACTGCCGCCAAATTCAGAAGGGCGACAAGCCCCACCTTGGCCACTTCGCCAGCCATTGTGGCAATGCCGATCGGCCCGGAGAGATTATCGGGCGATTCGCGACCGGCAATGAGACCGCCCAGAAATGCGCCGGTCCTCTCGATGATAAACCAGGTCTCGGATACAGCCAGACCGAAGGATTGCCCGAGGCCGTAATTCTCGGTGCGCCAGTCTGAAGCCTCGGCCCGCGCCGTCAGGCCGATCATCCCGATCCGCTGGGTGCCGAAACGGGTCTTGAACTCGCGTATGGCCGGCGTCGCCGCCAGCCGGATTTCCTTCGCCCCGCGCTGCACAGTGAATTCGAGCTGCACACCCGCCGATTTCTGAACGATGCGCTGCATCGCCGCCCAGCTTGTGATCGTCTCACCGTCAATAGCGACGATCAGATCGCCCGGCTGGAAGCCCGCCATCGCGCCGGCCTCACCGGGGCGAACCTCATTCACTTGCGGCGTCAAGACGTTCCGCCCGAACATGAAGAAGACGGCAGCAAAGATCACAATGGCCAGAATGAAATTGGCAATCGGACCGGCCGCGACAATGGCGGCTCGCTTGCTGACACTCTGGGCGAAGAAGGAAACCTTCCGTTCCTCTGCGGGCATGGCTGCCAAAGCCTGAGGATCGGCCATGCTTGCCGCATTCATATCGCCGTGGAACTTCACATAGCCGCCAAGCGGCAGAGCGGCAAAACGCCAGCGCGTCCCTTTGCGATCGACAAAAGCGAAGAGTTCAGGCCCAAAACCGAGCGAGAAGACATCCACTTTGACGCCGCACCAGCGCCCGACCGCGAAATGTCCAAGCTCGTGGAAAAACACCACAATGCTCAGAACAAAGATGAAGGGCGCAATGTAACTTGCGTAAAAATAGAGAGATTCAAACAAACTCATCAGCCTCTCCTGGGCGGCTCAAGACAGGGCCGCGCGCGTCCGCTCACGCGATATATGGTCGATGGCAAGCGCTTGCGCCACTGTGTCAGGCGTGGCGCTGTCGTTTTGCCGCAAGGCCGTCTCGCAACATTGCTCGACCGCGCGGGCGATATCCATAAAGCCGATCCGACCGGCCAGAAAAAATTCGACCGCCACTTCATTGGCGGCATTGAGCACAGTCGGCATGGATCCGCCCTGCTGGAGCGCCGCCATGGCCACCCGCAGAGCGGGAAAGCGTCCAAGGTCTGGCCGCTCGAAAGTGAGCGCCGCAATCGCGGCAAGATCAAGACGACGCGCCGCCGTGGTCACGCGGGCGGGATAGCCCAGGCAATGAGCGATGGGCACTTTCATGTCCGGGCAGGCCATGCCGGCGGTCACCGATCCATCTGCGAAAGTGACGAGCCCATGGACAATCGATTGCGGATGCACGAGCACGCCGAGCTTGGCGGCGGGAATGCCGAATATGTGGTGGGCTTCGATCAGCTCCAGCCCCTTGTTCATCAGGCTGGCGGAATCGATCGTCACTTTCGGACCCATCGACCAATTGGGATGGGCCAAAGCCTGTTCGGGCGTGGCCGCTGCAATATCCTGCGCGCTCCAGGTCCGGAACGGACCGCCGGAGGCCGTCAGGATCATCTCCTCGACCTCATCCACACGGCTCGTGCCCAAGGCCTGGAAGATGGCATTATACTCGCTGTCCATGGGCAGGATGCGCGTGCCGGCCGCCGCTGCTGTCCGCATGAAAAGATCGCCGGCGCAAACGAGGCATTCCTTGTTGGCGAGAGCCACATTACGGCCCGCAGCCAGAGCCGCATGGGTCGGCTCGACACCGGCCGCACCCGAAATAGCCGCAACCACCAGATCGCTTGCAAAAAGAGCTGCTTGCGTCACGGACTCAGGCCCGGCCGCCGCCTTGATCCCCGTGCCGGCCAGTCCCTCTTTGAGGTCGTCATAAGCAGCAGGATCGGAAACGGCGGCAAAGCGCGCACCCAGCCGACGCGCCATAATCGCCAAAGCCTTACCGTCGCGTCCGCCTGCAATGGCCTCCACCGAAAAAGCGCCGCCGGCGCCCTCGATCACATCGGCTGTTGAACGCCCGATCGATCCCGTCGCCCCGAGAATAACGAGACGACGCGGTGCCTTGTGCTCACGATCTTCAGAATCCAGTAGAAGTTCAGTTCGCATCCCTAACGCCTACCAGATAAAAAGCCCATTGCCAGGCGCAATCGGACCGCCGCGCTGCGCGCCGATCAAAGCAGCCAGAACAGCGGCTGCGATAAATCCGTCGAGCCTGTCCATCACGCCACCATGGCCAGGAATAAGACGGCTGGAATCCTTCATGCCATAGCGCCGTTTCATGAAGGATTCGAACAGATCGCCGCCTTGCGCCAAGGCGCCGGCGAAAAGACCCAGCAGGAGGAAAGGCACAGGCTGGAGCGGCACATCGCGCAACCATAGCACGCCAAGCCCCAGCAATGCACCGCAGCTGATGCCGACGATAAAGCCGGACCATGTCTTGGCCGGAGAGATGCGTGGACATAATTTCGGCCCGCCGATCAGGCGCCCGCCGAAATAGGCCATAATGTCCGTCCCCCAGACGATGGCGAAAAGCCAGAGGATGCTTTCGATCCCAAGGAAGGTGGAATTGCGCAGGAAGACGACGGCCAGAACGAGCGCGCCCGCGTAAAAAATGCCGCCCGCATTCCAGAACCGTGTCGCCCCGCTTTGATAGAGAGCCAGCGAAACAGCGCCGCCCATCAACAAAAGCAGAGCGCTGTCATAGGCACCCAGACCCGCCAGACCCGCCACCAAGGCGATAAGCAGCCCGCCACCATAGAGGCGGATTTTCTCCGACGGCCCACCGGTCATGCGCTGCCATTCCCAATGGATCGCAACGGCAGCTGCAAGCCAGAAGGCGGTAAAGACGAAGCCACCAGCAAAAAGACTGCCCAGCGCCGCGACCACCATGACAATGGCCGACAGGAGGCGCGGACCCAGATCGCCCAGAATGGATTGCGGTTTCGTCGCCTGTTTCGGTGATGCCGCCGGTTGCTCGATCATGAGCCCGTCATCGCATTGCGCGACACAAGGCCGCCAAACCGGCGTTCGCGCGACCCATATTCGCGCAAAGCCTCCTGCAAGGCTGCTGCATCAAATTCGGGCCAGTGGATCGGCATGAAGACGAATTCCGAATAGGCGGCCTGCCACAGCAGGAAATTGGACAGCCGCTGTTCGCCCGATGTGCGGATGATCAGATCGGGATCGGGAATGCCCGACGTGTAGAGATGGGCGGCAATATCGTCCGGCCCGATCGCATCGGGATCGAGCAGGCCGGCCTGTACCTTTTTCGCAAGGGCCCGCGCGGCATCGGCAATTTCCTGCCGGGCGCCGTAATTGAAGGCGATGACGAGCGTCAGGCCCTTGTTGTGGCGGGTCAGCTCCTCGGCTTCGTCGAGCAAATTGACCAGATCGGCAGACAGGCCTTCGCGAATGCCGATAATCCGCACGCGCACCTGGCTGCGATGCAGGTCGGCGAGATCGATGCGGATGAAACGTTTCAGCAGGCCGATCAGGTCGGAGACCTCATTGGGCGGACGCGACCAGTTTTCGATAGAAAAGGAATAGAGGGTCAGAAATTCAATCCCGAGGTCGCCGGCTGCGCGCACTGTGCGCCGGACTGCCTCAACGCCGCGTCTATGCCCCTCCACGCGCGGCAGGGAGCGCGACGCTGCCCAGCGACCATTGCCGTCCATGATGATGCCGACATGGCGCGGCAATCTCTGGGTCTCTGGCATTTTGCGCGGATCCGTGACGGGATTCATGGGCGAGGCTAACTCCGATGCGCCAAGACATGCCTAAATTTGCATGATTTCCTTTTCCTTGGCGGCCAGCACCTGCTCGATTTCAGCAATATGGGCGTCGGTCGCCTTCTGGACGTCATTGGCCTGACGCTTCTCGTCATCTTCGCCGATGACCTTGTCCTTGAGGAGCTTTTTCAAAACGTCGATCCCGTCGCGACGCACATGGCGCACGGCGATGCGGGCCTCTTCGGAATATTTATGCGCAATTTTCACCAATTCCTTGCGGCGCTGCTCATTGAGCTCGGGAATGCGGATGCGCAAAATCTGCCCCTCGATTGTGGGCGAGAGACCGAGATTGGAATCGCGGATCGCCTTGTCGACGGCGCCGACCATGCCCTTGTCCCAAACCTGCACGGCAATCATGCGGGGCTCGGGTACCGAAACCGTCGCCACCTGGCTCAGGGGCATCATCGATCCATAGGCATTGACCATCACGGGCTCGACAAGCGTCGCCGATGCGCGGCCCGTGCGCAGGCCGTTCAGCTCGTGCTTGAGCGAGGCGATGGAGCCCTGCATGCGCCGCTTGATGTCGGCTAGATCGAATTGTGCAACACTCATTGTCACTTCCTGTCGGATTGTCTCACGTCTTGCGCCGTTTGTCGTCCGGCGAAAAGGCGCCTAGGGCACGACTAAAGTCGCGGGATTTTCACCTGTCAGCGCGCCCGTAATGGCACCGGGTCCGGCAATCGAGAAAACGATTATCGGGATCCGGTTCTCGCGGGCAAGCGCGAAGGCAGCCGTATCCATCACCGCGAGGTTTTGAGATATGGCCTGATCATGGGTCAGTCGCTCATAACGGGTGGCGGACGGATCTTTCTTCGGATCGGCCGTATAGACGCCGTCGACCTGCGTCGCCTTCATCACCGCATCGGCCGATAATTCGGCCGCCCGCAGGACTGCGCCTGTATCTGTCGTGAAGAAGGGATTGCCAGTGCCGCCCGCCAAAACCACAACGCGCCTTTTGTGGAGGTGGTTGAGTGCGGCCTGACGCGAAAAAGGCTGGCAAACGGCGGGCATGGGCACTGCCGAGAGGGCGCGGGCCGAATGGCCAGCCGCCTCGATCGCCTGCTCCATAGCCAGCGCATTCATGACGGTCGCCAGCATGCCGATGGAATCCGCGCGGGCGCGCTCGATCCCCTTGTCTGCACCCTGAATGCCGCGGAAAAAATTGCCGCCGCCCACAACCACGCCAATCTCGACGCCCATTGCGGCGGTCGCAGCAAGATCGGTAGCGATGCGCTTGACCGTGTCCTGATGCAGGCCGTGGGTGAGCGGGCCCATCAGCGCCTCGCCGGACAATTTGACGATGACTCGTTTCCACTCAGGTCTGGCATTGGAAACGGACATGTCACCTCCCTGGCGGGCCATATCGCCCGACCTAACGATTGTCTTCTCAAGCGGCAATGTCTAGTGCGAGTCGCGCGCTCCCGCTACCCGCTCACAAAAAAGGCGGCCCCGAGGGGCCGCCTTCTTAAGCGAAGCCGTAAGGCTCAGCTTTTGCTCATCGATGCGACTTCCGCCGCAAAATCCGATTCCGCCTTCTCGATGCCCTCGCCCAAAGCAAAGCGGACGAAGCCCTTGAGCGCGACCGGCGCACCGGCAGTCTTGCCCGCTTCGGCGACGATCTGCGACACGGTCTTGGAGGGCTCGTGGATGAAGGCCTGATCGAGCAGGCAGACTTCCTTGTAATAGGTCTTCAGGCCGGACTCGACGATTTTCTCGAGCACGTTCGCGGGCTTACCGGCGTTCTTTTCACGCAACACATTAGCTTCGCGTTCAAGAACGGCCTTGTCGAGCTGCGAGGCCTCGAGCGCCAGCGGCGAGGCGGCTGCAACATGCATTGCGATCTTGCGGCCGAGATCGGCCAGAACATCGGCGCTGCCGGTCGATTCCAGAGCCACGATGACACCGATCTTGCCCAGACCGTCGCTGATCGCATTGTGGATGTAAGCGCCGATGGCGCCTGCATTCACATCGAGAACGGCGGCGCGACGCAGCGTCATGTTTTCGCCGATCGTGGCGATATTATTGGCAATGGCCTCCGCCACCGTGCCGCCGGCCGGATAGGCCGCAGCCTTCACCGCTTCGACATCGGCATTGCCGGTACCGACGATGACGCCGGTGATGTTTTTCGCCAGCGCCTGGAAGTCGCTGTTGCGGGCCACGAAATCCGTTTCCGAATTGACTTCGGCCACAACGCCGCGCGTTCCCTTGACCGAAATGGCGACAAGGCCCTCGGCGGCAACGCGGTCGGACTTTTTGGCGGCCTTCGAAAGGCCCTTCTTGCGCAGCCAATCGATGGCGGCCTCGATGTCGCCATTGGTCTCGTTCAGCGCATTCTTGCAATCCATCATGCCGGCGCCGGTCTTCTCGCGAAGATCCTTCACCATGGCGGCGGTGACATTGGACATTGTCTCACCCTTTGTTGTGGATCGGCTCAGGGCTTTTGCCCGGCGATCCCGAAAATTTCAGCGGAAAATTGTGACGAGCGGAAGAAACGACAACGGCGGGCGTCTGCCCGCCGCCGCCAAGCCTCTTCAATCGGCCGCGATCAGGCGGAGATCAGCGCGCGCGCCTGGTCAACCCAGCCATCGCGAGCGATGCGGCCATTGAGCTTCAGCTCGCCATCGATCTTGGCGACATCGTCGGCGCCCATAGCAGCCAGCTGCCAGTAGTGGAACACGCCGGCGTCGTTGAGCTTCTTGACGATCTGCGGACCAACGCCCTGCAGCTTGGCGAGATCGTCGGGAGCGCCACGCGGAGCGGAGAGCAATTCGAACGGCGCGCCATCGTAATCGGCAGCAGCAACTGCCGGGGCAGCTGCCAGAACCGGCTCAACCGGGGCGACAGAAGCGCCGAAATCGACGCCCGACGAACCCTGGCCACGCGAAATGCCGTCAATGGCGGCGCGCGCGATCAGATCGCAATAGAGCGCAATGGCGCGACCGGCGTCGTCATTGCCGGGGACCGGGAACTGGATGCCATCGGGATCGCAATTGGAATCGACAATGGCGGCGACCGGAATATTAAGGCGATTGGCCTCCTTGATCGCGAGCTGTTCCTTGTTCGTGTCGATCACGAAGATCAGGTCGGGCGTGCCGCCCATGTCCTTGATACCGCCGAGCGCCTTTTCCAGCTTGTCGCGCTCGCGCGACATCAGCAGGCGCTCTTTCTTGGTCAGGCCGGACGCGCCCGACGAGAGCTGCTCGTCAAGCTTGCGCAGGCGCTGGATCGAACCCGAAATCGTCTTCCAATTGGTCAGCATGCCGCCGAGCCAACGCGAATTGATGTAATACTGGGCCGAACGGCGCGCAGCATCAGCAATCTGATCGGCTGCCTGGCGCTTCGTGCCGACGAACAGAACGCGACCGCCCTTGGCGACCGTATCCGAAACAGCCTTCAGCGCCTGATGCAGCAGCGGAACCGTCTGCGCCAGATCGATGATGTGGATGTTGTTGCGGGTGCCGAAAATATAGGGGGCCATTTTCGGGTTCCAGCGATGTGCCTGGTGGCCGAAATGGGCGCCGGCCTCGAGAAGGCCACGCATGTTGAAATCGGGCAATGCCATATCTGTCTTTCTCCGGTTATGCCTCGGCGGAGGATTTGGCCGGAAAAATCCAGCCACCGGAGCGATCCTTGGATCAGGACCGCCTCTGCTCCGCCTGTGGGATGGGCGCGCTTATAGGGGAGCTTTCCCCAAGACGCAAGGCTTTGCCCGAAAAAGCCGCCGCTCGCAGGGCCCCAAAACCCCTCGCCCGCCCCTTGAGGATCGGGCCTCAGACATGTTCGACCGAGACCACGCCGGGAATGGCCTTGATGGCCCCGGCCACCTGGGTCGTGACCTGGAAGCGGCCGGGCAATTTGACCTCGACCTCACCGCGTTCGCGATCCAGCAGCAGGACCAATGAGACCTCGCCCTCCCCGCGCTGGGTCAGGCGGGCCTGCAGCGAAGACAGGGGCGATTCATCCCGCATGAAAACGCGCAGGCCCTTCTGGACGCGCTGGGCCGCCTCCTCAAGCCGCTCCACTGCCGTGATGCGCGCGCGCACATCCTCGCCCTCGACATTGGCCTGCAGGCTCACCAGCACGACCGCACCCTTTTCCAGAAGGTCGCGATATTGGTTGAGCCCTTCCTGGAACAGAATGGCCTCATATTGCCCAGTCGGATCGGACAAAGTGACAATGCCCATCTTGCTGCCGGACTTTGTGCGGCGCTCGGCGCGATCGAGCACGGTCGCAGCCAACCGTGCTGCGCTGGCGCCCTGTTTCACCGCGCGGGCAAAATCGGTCCAGCGCTCGACCCGCATTTTCTGCATCACAGATGCATAATCATCGAGCGGATGACCGGACAGGAAGAAGCCGACCGCTTCAAATTCGCGCCGCAAACGCTCCGCCGCCGGCCATGCAGGAACTTTCGGGGCAACAACTTTTTCAGCTTCCAGATTGGCGCCGCCGAATAATGAATCCTGCCCGCCCGATTTTTCCGCCTGCACGCGATTGCCAATCGCCAAAACGCTTTCCATCGCTGCAAAAGCCCGCGCGCGATCGGGCTCAAGCTCATCGAAGGCCCCGGCCGCCACAAGACTTTCGAGCACACGCTTGTTGACTTCGCGCGGATTGATGCGCGCAGCAAAATCGCCAAGATCGCGGAACGGCTTGTTGCCACGCGCGGCAACAATGGAGGCTGCCTGCCCCTCGCCGACACCCTTCACCGCAGAAAAAGCATAGCGGATCGACAGAACGCCATCTGCACCCTGATGCACATCGAAATCGACGCCCGAATGATTGACCGAGGGCGGATCAACCTTGATGCCAAGCCGGCGCGCCTCATTGCGGAATTCGGACAATTTGTCGGTGTTCGATTTGTCGAGCGTCATCGACGCGGCGAGAAATTCAACCGGGTAATTGGCTTTGAACCAACCCGTCTGATAGGCGATCAGAGCGTAACAGGCGGCATGCGATTTGTTGAAACCATAATCGGCGAATTTCGCCAGCAGATCGAAAATCTCATTGGACTTTGTATCGGATATGTTGCGCTCAACCGCACCGCTGACGAAACGCTCGCGCTGCGCATCCATTTCCGATTTGATTTTCTTGCCCATGGCGCGGCGCAAAAGATCGGCTTCGCCCAGCGAATAGCCGGAAAGAATCTGCGCAATCTGCATCACCTGTTCCTGATAGATGATGACGCCGCAGGTTTCTTTCAGAACCGGCTCCATGAGCGGGTGAATATAATCGGCTTCGATCTCGCCGTGTTTCACCGCGCAATAGGTTGGAATATTGGCCATGGGGCCTGGTCGATACAGCGCCACAAGCGCGATAATATCTTCCAGCCGGTCGGCGCGCATTTCGGCCAAAGCCTTGCGCATGCCCGCCGATTCCACCTGGAACACGCCAATCGTCTCGCCGCGACCGAGCATGTCATAGGTCTTTTTGTCGTCGAGCGGAATTTTGCCGATATCGACTTCAATGCCGCGCTTGCGCAAAAGCTCGACCGTCGTCGAAAGCGTCGTCAGTGTTTTCAGGCCGAGAAAATCGAATTTGACGAGGCCGGCAGGCTCAACCCATTTCATGTTAAATTGCGTTGCCGGCATGTCCGATTTCGGATCGCGATAG
>CANHAW010000050.1 GCA_947458675.1 Beijerinckiaceae bacterium | reverse complement strand
AATGGCAATGACTTTGCGCGCGCCTTCCATCAGCAGTGCGCGTGTCAGGCCGCCGGGGCCGGGACCGACTTCGACAATCGCTGCCGCCTCTTGCGGAGCGACCGCGCGGGCGATGCGTCCAGTCAGATTGAGGTCGAAGAGAAAATTCTGGCCGAGAGATTTTTTCGCATCGAGATCGTGTTTGCGCACGACCTCGCGCAGCGGCGGAAGCCCATCATCCACGCTCATGCCTGCGCCGTACGGCTGGCAAGAAGTGCGGCCAGATCAAGTGCGGCGATCAGGCTTGCCTCATTCGCAATGCCCTTGCCGGCAATGTCGAAAGCCGTGCCGTGATCGGGCGATGTGCGAATGAAGGGCAGTCCGAGCGTGATGTTCACGGCGCTGTCGAAAGCCAATGTCTTGATCGGGATCAGCGCCTGATCGTGATACATGCACAAGGCGGCGTCGTAATTGGTGCGCGCCGCCGCATGGAACATTGTGTCGGGCGGCAGCGGGCCGCGCGCTGCAATATTCATCGCCTGCAAACGCGCGACAGCAGGTGCAACAATGTCGATATCTTCGCGCCCCATGGAGCCGCCTTCGCCGGCATGGGGATTGAGTCCGGCAATGGCGATGCGTGGCTGCGCAATGCCGAATTTTTCCCGCATGTCGGCATCGACAATGCGGCCGGTCTCGACAATCAGCTCGGTCGATAGATCGGCAATGGCGCGCGCCAGCGAAACATGGATCGTGACCGGCACAACAGCCAGAGCGGGCGACCAGAGCATCATCACAGGCAAGCATTTCTGCCCCCAGTGACGCTGAGCCAGTTCGCCCAGAAATTCCGTATGGCCTGGATGTTTGAAGCCGGCGCTGTAGAGCACATCCTTGGCGACGGGATTGGTCACCAGTGCAGCTGCATGGCCTGCGCGCACAAGTTCGACACCTGTCTCAATGGCGGCAATGGTCATGGGCGCATCGGCGGGATCGGGCAATCCCGGTTTGCCATGCACATGACCATCAAGCGCGACGACGGGCAGGGCCTGCGCAAAGGCCGCCCCGGCTTCAGCAGGCGCAATGCGCGCGATGGGTGCGTGAAGGCCAAGCTGAGCTGCAGTGCGCTCGAACAGAGCAGGATCGCCAAGGACGAAAAACGGATGCTGGTCAGGCCGGCGCGCGACCCATGCTTTCAGGGCGATTTCCGGGCCGATGCCGGAGGGATCGCCTTGCGTGAGAGCAAGGGGCAGCGTCTTTGTCATCAGCGTCTCACAATCACCGCGCGGGCGCGCAGGTCGCTATACATGCGCGCTGCAATGGTTTCGAGTTTGCGCGCCAGCAATTCATTGCGAATATCTTCTCCTATGATGGCATCGTCGCGCAAGGCGCGCTTGTCGCAGAGTGCGATCATTTCAATGCCCGTCGAGCCGCGCTGCGGTGGTGTGAGCTTGCCGACGCTCGTATTGTCGAGCAGCTTGCGCAATTCGTCAGGGAGCGAATTGCCCACGCGGCTGAATTGTTCCTTGATCACGGTTTCAGGCGTCGCGCGGACGACCGAGACGCCAGACTGGCAATCGCTGAAACGCGTGCGCAATTGCTCAGCCTCTCGGGCGCGGGCCTGCCATTGGGCCGGGGTCGCGCTGATCGGCACGATCAGGATGACCTGACGCATCAGATATTCGGACGGGATCGCGCTTGTGCCGCGCCGCTCGATCTCCGCGCGCACTTCGCGCTCGGAGACTTCGAGCCCCTTGTTGAGGCCGCGCGCCAGCATCAGCCAGCTGCCCTCCGCCTTGAAGAAATCGTCGAAATCCTTTTCCTGCAAACCAGCACTTTGCAGCGATTGCATGAGTGCCTGCGGGGGGATCTTCATCTGGCTGGCGATCCTGCCAATGCCATTATTGCGTTCATTGATGCCCGGATTGAGGCCGTATTTCTTCAATTCACGCAGGCGTAATCGATCCGCGATAATGGCCTCAAGCGCTGCATCGGCTGTGGCATTGCGCTTGAGCGCGCGCAGCAATTTGGTTCGCCTGTCCAGATCGACATCGGTGATGGGATCGTCATTGACGGTGGCGACAAGGGTGGCCGCCGCAGCCGGGCGCGGATCGGCAATGGGCGCTGCGACGAGCGCAAGAAGGATGGCCAGGGCGGCGAGGGACGTCGGAAGTTTTCGAATCATGCAAAATGGTTGCGATGCAACGGCTGTCCCGTCAATGGGAGCCGACCCCATCCTGTCCCATCAATCCGCTGAGCGATGTGCTCAGGCGTGCCTCGCCCAATGTGCGCAATTGCAATTGCAGCAGCACGGTCTGGTTGCGGGTTGTGGGCGCACCGTTCAGGCTTTGCGGAAAGGTCGATGTATAATTGACGGTCAGCGTTGCGCATTCGTCCGAATAGCCGCCGCCAAGGTTCAGGCCGGCAACGGAGAACAATGGGCGGCTCTGGGCGGTCGTCGATGGATAGAGATGGCGCGACATGTCGAAAATGACATTTCCGACAGCGAAGAAATTCTTGTCGAAATTGTAGCGCGATCCTGCCGACAGGCCTTCGCGGCGTTTTTCATAGCCGAGCAGCGGCTGAGCCTCATAGCGCGCATATTGCAGCGTGCTCGAGAAATCGCCCCAGCGCGCGTTGGCCATCAGGTCAAGTCGACGCAGATGATAGTCGCTCGGGTCGAAGCGACCTTTGGCAACGAAGGAATAACGACCGTCCGGCGAGAAAGCCGCGCGCGTCACAAAATCCGATTGCTTTGTGTCGAGGCCGGAAGAGAGGCCGACATTGGCAGCATCGGGCGAGGCGTAGGAATTGCGGCCGGCGAGTTGGTAGGACTGACCGACAAGGATATTCGCATAGCCGCCACTGTCGAGGTTCGCCGTATATTGGACGCCGTAATTCGTGCGCACGCCGCCCTCAAAGCGGTCGAAGCCGGAAAACTTGTTCCATGCGAAAAGATTGCCGTCATCGAAGACGAGGCTCTGGGCGTCTTCATTGACGAGAGAGCGATTGGTCACTTCATCCGGGCGCAGGATGATTTGTGCGATCGGCTCGATAATATGCGTCATGCCGGCGCTGCGCGCCATCATCGGAAGGCGATAGTCGAGACCCGTGCCGGCAAGAAAACGACCGCGGAAGGAATCCGGCTCCGAGCCGACAAAATTCACCTGGTCCGAATTGCGGCTGAGAATGGCGCCTCCGGCGTAATAGGTTCCGGTCTTGTCGAGCGACAGCCAGGATCCGTTCAGCGAAGCGAAAGTGAAGGGCGTCCAGACCTGACCGATATTGTCGATCATCTGGCGCCGCCAGGATGCTGTGACGGTTGCGCGCGTATATTCGCCTGCCATGCCGCGCAACAGGCAATTGTTGCGGTCGTAGGTGGAGCAGACAGGATAGAGATTATAGGTCGGATCGAGCTGGAAGCCCTGTGTCGATTCATAGGCCGCCGCTTGGCGCGAAATGGTTGTCAGATTGACGCCAATCTCAACTTCGCCGCCGATACCGCGCTCGCGGCTGATGTCGATGCGTTTGTTGTAATCGAGCACGGGCGCAACGAAGGGTTGCTGCTCTTGCCGGTCTTGCGCGCTCAGGCCCTGGAAATAATAGCCGCGCAGATCGAAATAGCCGCGCTTGTCCTGGCCGGTCAGATAGACCTGCGATGTGCGCTCGCGGAAGTAATTGGTCGAGAGCTGCTGGTTGGGCTGGCGATAATCGGTGGTGAAATATTTGTCGGTGGCAAAACCGACATCCCAGCCGAAGCGCCATTTTTCGTTGAGATAGAATTCGCCCGTGAGATCCACCGAGCCGCGGAAGCGGCGGCTGCCCGCACCATAGGGCGCAGCCGCAAATGCGGTCGGATCGGCCTGCAAAATGCCGGTCGCACGGATCGAATAAGAACCCGTCACCAGACGCTGGCGGAATTCGGTATCCATCAACAGGCCCTGGCGCGACAGGACCGTCGGCCGCAGGGTCATATCCATTGATGGCGTGATCGCCCAGAAATAGGGAGCCGATACGCCAAAGCCCAGCGAATCCTTGACGACATAAGTGGGTGCGAGCCAGCCGCTCTTGCGCTTCACCGACGGATCGGGCGAGGAGAAAAACGGCAGATAGGCGACCGGCATGCCGAATAATTCGAGCGTGGCTTCTTCGTAGTAAAGCGTCTGCTCTTCACTCTGGTGAATGATGCGCTTGGCGCGAACCTGCCAGAGCGGGGGCTTGCGCGGATCGTCCTTGCAGGCCTCGCAGGCCGTATAGACGCCGCGTTCGAAAACCGTGGTCTCGCCATCGTAGCGCTCGGCGCGCGCGGCGGACATGAATGTTTTCTCGCTCGTGTCGGCTTTGAGACTGTCGATGAAGCCAGTCTTGAAATCGTCTGTCAGTTCGAGCCGTTCACCGTAAAGCTTGGAGCCGTCGGTCTCGGTGATGCGAACACGCCCTTCGGCGTAAACGCGGCTCGCCTTGCGATCGTAAGTGACGCGATCGGCTTCGAGCACGCGGCCCTGATAATAGAGTTGGACATTGCCGCGCGCACCGATTGTGTCGGTCTTGGCGTCATAGACCATTTCAGTGGCTTGAACGAGCAGGCGGTCGCGGTTGTCGCCGCTCGTCCTGGTCATGCGCTCAGACACCGTCTGGGCGGTGGCAGGCAGCAGGGCGGTCGAGAGGAGAAGGCCGAGGCTGAGCGGCAGGGCCAGAATTCGGGCAAGCGCTCCCGATGCCCCCGCGGATGCGCGAAGGGGCTTGTCCGGCTGCCCGGCGGTGACACGCCAGTCTGCAACGGGGCCGTTACGCCGCCCCATCAGCCATCCTCCTGGTGCAAAAGAACCAAAGTTCCCAGCATGCTGCCCACAATTGCCGGTCCCCAAGCCGCGACCGGAGCGCTCAAGACGCCCACGCCGCCAAGATCGGAGACAAGCTTAGTCGCTACATAAAGCACGAAGCCCGCAGCCACGCCACCCGAAACCATCCGCGCCACACCCCCTATCCGGAAGAATCTGAGGGAGAAACAGGCGGCGATCAGGACCATGGCGACGAACATCAGCGGACGTGCCAGAAGTATCTGAAATCTAAGGGCATATACCGTCCCGTCGAGGCCCGCAGCTTCGGTCCTGCGGCTGAATTCAGGCAGGGACCAGAAGGGCACTGCATCGGGCGTCACGAAGGACTGGCTGACCTGCTCCGGGAGCAAAAATGTCGAAAGATGGTAAACGCTGACATTGCGTG
This sequence comes from Beijerinckiaceae bacterium, assembly GCA_947458675.1. Lineage (GTDB taxonomy): Bacteria > Pseudomonadota > Alphaproteobacteria > Rhizobiales > Beijerinckiaceae > Terripilifer. The sequence continues at coordinate 4,342 of CANHAW010000050.1, read as the reverse complement.
GCTCTTCGCCGGGAATGTTGACGCGGGCCTCCTCCAGAACCCAGCGGTTTGCCTCCAGCCGGGCGCGGGCGGCATCGATGCGCTCGAGGAAGCGATTGTCCAGATCGAAGACAAAAGCGGAGACGCTTGCCAGCTGCCGGCCGCGATCGCTCGATTGCTCGGCCCGCAGGATCGACTGACCGTCTGGGCCGCGCTGGCGGATCCAGAGGCCTGTATCGCCGGCGCTGGGGCTGGTGCGCCCGAACAGGCCGATCTCGATCGAATCCGCTTTCTGTTTCATCAGGGCGGAGAGGGGATTGTAGACCGTGACCGACAGGATGCCGATGACCAGCGCAATCAGCACGGGCGGGGTCAGGAATTGCCAGGCCGAGACGCCAGCCGAACGGGCGACAACCAGTTCGAGTTTCCGCGTCAGTCCGATGAAGGCGAACATGGCGCCGCCCAGCATGGCGAAAGGCAGGATCTGCTCCGTCACTGCGGGAACGCGAAGAAAGGTGAGAGCGGCAATGCCCAGCGTCGTGGCATGGGCGATGTCGCCCGCCTTGCGCAGCGTCTCAACGAAATCGATCAGATAGATCAGAACGAAAATCGTCCCGAAGACCGAAAGGACGGCGCGGGTGAAGCGCCCTGCGAGATAGAGGCCCAGCGTGCGCCCGATCATGCCTGTGCTCCCGCCAAACGCTTGGGGTGCAACCGGGCACGGATCCGCCGCAGCGCGTCAGGCGCCAGCGCAAAAACGAGCGCGAAGAGGAAAACCGATACCGGCAGCGCATAAGCGAGCACAACTGCTTTTTCGCTCCGGGCGATCAGGGCCGAGGTGCCAAAGCCGGCAAGCCGCAGGGCGACGGCAGCAGTAATGGCCAAGGTGACAGCCATGCCGCGTCCCTGTCGGGTTGTTTTGGGCTGACCGAGCGCGGCAAAGGCGATCATGCAGAAGGTGAGGGCATAAAGCGGGCTAAGGAAACGCTCGTGCAATTCCTGTCGGAAACGGCCGGGATTGGCGCGCACCATTGGCTCGCTGGGATCGCGCATCAAAAGTTCGGCTGTGGTGCGTTCGCGCGCACGAAGTGGCGCGCCGGTCTCGTCGGGGCTGAATTGCGCGAGATCGATGGCATAGCGTTCGAAACTGACAATGGCCGGATCTGGAGAATCCGGCGTCTGGCGCTGGATGCTGCCTTTTTCGAGAACGAGATAATTTTGCGCATCGATTTCGATCGAGCGGCCTGCCTCGGCAATATAGGTTGAGACGCGCCCGGCCTCGCGCCGATCCTGAATGAACAGGCCATACATTTCGCCATTCGCGCCGCGTTCGCGAAAATGAAACACGAAGCCCGCATCGAGATTGACGAACTGACCTTCGCGGATCACGCGGGTGAGCATGTCGGTGCGGATTTTTGTCATCTGCACCGTGATCTCGCGGAAGCTGGCCGGCATGGCCCAAAGCGAGGTGAAAGCCGCCAGGCCCGTGACGAGAAGGGCAAGCCAGATGAAGGGGCGCATGAAGCGCTGCGGCGACATGCCCGATGCGCTCATGACGACGATTTCGCTGTCGCCGTTCAGTTTGTTCAGCGTGAAAATGACGGCGATGAACAGGGCAATCGGTGCGATCACCATGACGAGCGAGGGCACGATCAGCCCGGTGACCGTCAGAAAGACGATCAGCGTCTGGCCCTTGGTGGCCATCAGATCGACCTGGCGCAGCGCCATGGCCATCCAGACGACGCCCGTCAGCGTGCCCAGACCCGCCAGAAAGGCGGTCAGCGCTGACCGAAACACATATCGTTCGAAGATCGACATACCCGACCGCTGGCCCTTGAACCGACCGGATGCCCGGCCCGATCTCCATCTAAATCCATTCTCGCGACTCGTCGCCGAAAGAAAGCGGCCGTCACTCCCAAATCGCTAACCATTCGTAAACGGCGAGGCAAGGCGCGAGCCTTTTTTCGAAGGGCTGGAGGCGCATTGGATATGAAAGCGTTGCTGCAGCGACACTCTATCGGGCCGCTCACGGCCATTTCAGGGCAGGGCTGGACAAAAAACCGGCAAAAGCCCGGCCTTAATGGGTCGATCGCGCTTGCAATGACGAGGCTGCGCATGGCACTTCGATAGGCAAGAAGCGGCATCGCATCGGCCCCCTCGGAGGCCGGGCGGTTTGCGCGCCGCATCGTGAGGACGCCATGGCTCATTCCCCCAAAATCGATTTCGTCGGCTTCAAGGACATTGCTCCCGCGTCCAAGGGGCGGGCGGCGAAGGCGGGCGGGGGGACGCTGGCGGTTCTGGCCGGTGCCGATCTGTCATTCGCGCCCGAAACGGCCAAAATTCTGGGCGCAGCGACCGTTTTGATTGCCCGCGCCGCCGCCACAGCGAAATTTAAGGCCCATTCCGGTTCGGCCCTCGATCTGCTTGCGCCGGAGGGACTGCCTTTCGACCGTCTGATCGTGATCGGGACAGCCAAGAAAAACGACAAGGAGGAGGCTGCAGCCCCCGATTTCGTTTCGCTCGGCGGCGCCATTATGGGCCGGCTCGACGGCCAGACAAAAACGACTTTGGTCTTCGACCCCAAGGATGCGCCCGCCGATGCTGCCGCCGCCGCCGCCGATATCATGCTCGGCATGCGTTTGCGCGCCTATAAATTCGATCTCTACAAGACGAAGAAGAAGGATGAGGACAAGCCTTCGGTCGATGCCCATGTGAGCATTGCCGTTGCCGATACGGCGGCCGCCAAGCGCGCCGCCAAAAATCGCGATGCTTTGGCTGAGGGCGTGACATTGGCCCGCACATTGGTCAATGAGCCGCCCAATGTGCTCTTTCCTGCAGCCTTCGCAGATCGCGCCAAGGAACTGGCGAAACTTGGCATCGTCATCGATGTGCTTGGCGAGAAAGAATTGACCAAGCTCGGCTTCCGCACCTTGCTGGGTGTGGGGCAGGGATCGGATCGCGAAAGCAAGGTCGTGATCATGCGCTGGAATGGCGCGAAAAATGCCAAAGCGAAACCCGTTGCCTTTATCGGCAAGGGCGTTTGTTTCGACACGGGCGGCATTTCGATCAAGCCGGCTGGCGGCATGGAAGACATGAAGGGCGATATGGCGGGCGCAGCTTGCGTCGTTGGCCTGATGCAGGCCTTGGCGCTGCGCAAGGCCAAGGTCAATGCAATCGGCGCGATCGGGCTTGTCGAAAACATGCCCGACGGCAAAGCGCAGCGCCCCGGCGATATTGTCAAATCCCTGTCCGGGCAGACGGTCGAAATCATCAATACGGATGCTGAAGGCCGTCTCGTTCTGGCCGATGTGCTTTGGTATGTGCAGGACAAGTACAAGCCGCAATTCATGGTCAATCTGGCGACACTCACCGGCGCGATCCTGATTGCACTTGGCAATGAATATGCGGGCCTGTTCTCAAACAATGACGAACTTTCCACCCGGCTTTCGCAGGCGGGCACGGCCACCGGCGAAAAAGTCTGGCGCATGCCGCTCGGCCCCAATTACGACAAGCTGCTGGATTCAAAATTCGCCGATATGAAACATGTCGGCGGCCGCCATGCAGGCTCGATTACTGCTGCGCAATTCCTGCAGCGCTTCGTCAATGGCGTGCCATGGGCGCATCTCGATATTGCAGGCACTGGCATGGCATCGCCAGCCAGCGACATCAACCAGAGCTGGGGCTCGGGCTGGGGCGTGCGCCTGCTCGATCGCCTCGTTGCCGATCATTACGAAGGCTGACCGTCATGAGAATGCTGCTTGCCACAAGCGGTTTCTTGCTGCTCTCCTGCTTCCCGGCGCTCGCACAAACTGCGCGTGCGCCCAGCTGCGGCATGTTTCAGGCGACCTTCATGCGCGATACGGGCGATGTGAATGCCGCTTTCGTGCGCCCGCTCGTCGTCTCGCGCAGCGCGCAACAGGGCGACTTTTTCGATCTCGTGACCAATGTGCGCATCGACGGTCTGCTGGAATGTCGCGGCGACACTCTGGTGCGCTTTGAAGTGAAGATCGGATTGCCAACCGATACGGCGACAGTGACGAAATTCGAACGTGTGCAGAATGCCGCCGTTCGCGCAGCCCTTGGTTGGCCGGCGACGCGCGCGTCGCAGGCGGTGCGTCGGCTCAGCCGCGAGGCGGAGGAATATTTGCGCGCCTCCAATCAGCGCGGCGATCACGTTGTGTCCGGCAAAACCGAATATCATGAGGGCGGGGCCGATCTCGGCATGATCTGGACGGCGCGCGATCGCACCCTCATCATTGTCGGCACGGGCGATTGAGCGGCGCACGGCATTGCGTCGGGATGGTTGAAACATGACAGAAATTCTCTTCTACCATCTCGTCGTCAAGCCGCTTGAAAAAGCTTT
>CANHAW010000049.1 GCA_947458675.1 Beijerinckiaceae bacterium | reverse complement strand
CGAGGCTGCCTTTCTCGTGCATGCCGCAGCCCGGCCGCGCGCACCGGTTCGTCCGCGCATTGAGGCCGTGATCGATATTTTTGAAAAGCTCGAGCGCCGCGATCGCGAAATGCGAGACGCAGCGCGACGCTGATCCTTCAGAAAAAAGCTCGGCTTGCGCCCGCGCGCGGCATGCGGAAGGGCAGCATGGCTTGAACGACCGGATTGCAGAAACGGTTGAGCGAGAGGCTTTCGTGCACGCCCAAAAGATTTTGGCCGAAGAGACGGCTTTCAATCATTGAGCGCGAATAGAATGGTGCATCTTCAAAGGTGCGCACAACACGCGCTGTTTTCTCGCCCTCGCTACGCGTCTGTCTTTTCATGCGCCAGAGGCTGGTTGAAAGTTTGTGGCGCGGCGGCGGTTCAAAATCCTCGATGCTTCCATCGCCATTGAAACGCAGGGCCAGATGGCGCGATGCGCCCTTGCGCGGCAAAGTGTCATAAAGAACAATTCCTGATTGCCCTGCATCGGAGCGCGACCAATCCCATTCTGAAAATCCCTCCTCAATGGGTTCTTGTCCGCAATTATGATCGAAATAGGCCATGCCGCTCCAGCTGAGAGAAGGTTCGCGCATTTCCACTTCGATTCGAGCAGCCGGTGCCAAAGGCTGCCAGACATGTTTTCCATCCGCATCCAGATAAAAAAGCGTCGCCGGCAGACAGGTCGGGATGAGGCGGATCGTGCCGCGCACAGGTGCAATCAGCGGAAAAGCTTTTTCATCGATGTCGATCGTCAATCCGCGGTCGCCAAAATTCATGCTGCTCGGGCCGACGCTGAAATGGTCGCGGCTGCGCGTGAGTTGGGATTTCGCCCGCTCGGTCATCGTCCATCGCGCGGCGCCGCGCGAATAAAGCGCGACATTGATCGAACAAAAATTTTCCGGATCGACAAAACCCCTGCGGCGCGCATGTTTGTAATAAGGAGAAAAAACGGATCCGACAAAACCGATGATGGTCAGGCCATGCATACCGTCATGGCTTATTGCGTCCACATACCACCAGGCATAGCCGTTTGGTTCGACTTTCAGCGAGAAATCAGGTCGTCCATCAGGCAATGAGCAGCGGTCATTCCCGACATTGCTGCCATCGGCACGCCCGGTCCCGGATTGACGCTCCCGCCCGTCAGATAGAGCCGCGGAATTTGGCTGCGCACGCCCGGACGCTTGAATGTCGCTTGCCATCCATGCGTCGGTCGCCCGTAAAGCGCGCCCCCCGTCGCTGGAAACAGACGGTTGAATCCGCGCGGCGTCGTGATCGTTTCCGGGCTTGGCGGCTGAGTGATTTTCAGCCCGCAGGTCTCCAGCCGGCGGAATGTTTTCGCGGCGCATGCGGCGATCTCCTCGCTGTTATAATTGTTTCTGTCGCCATTTGCAGGCGCATTGACGAGAATGAGCAGACGTTCGCGCTTGCCCAAGGCGTGATCTTCATCACCGCGATCTTGCGCGCAAATATAGACGGTTGGATCGTAATCGATGGACTCTTGCGCAATGGCTTTGAATTCAGCCCCGTAATCGGGCGAGAAAAAGACATTGTGCCGCACCAGCGGAAAGCCCGATGTCTCCACCGCACAAGTCCAGGTTATGGCTGAAAGAGAGCGCTCTTTTGCGCTCAGGGCAGGGGCTGCATCGCGGATGCTTTCTCCGACAAAACCTTGTGCCAGTGCATTGGCATCGCCATTGAAGATGACAGCATCAGCTTCAAAGACACGGCCATCGCTCAGTTCGACGCGCGCGCCACTCTCTTGCATGTCGATGGTTTGAACATGGGCATTGTAATGAAAGTTGGCACCCTTGCGCGCGGCTTCTTGCGCAAAGGTTTGGGCGAGCCGATGCATGCCGCCCTCGATCATCCAGACGCCGTCCTGCTCGACATGGGCAATCAGCATCAAGGTTGCGGGTGCCAGGAACGGCGAGGAACCGCAATAAGTGGCGTAGCGGCCGAAAAGTTGACGCAGGCGCGGGTCAGAAAAATGGCGCCCCAGTGCATGCCAGAGGTTTTCGAAAGGCGATGTGGCCAGAAGATCTGGCAGGCCCTTCAGCCCGGCGCCTGCAATCATGCGCAGGAGATTGGCGCGCGGCGCGCGCACAACGGGGCGCTCCACCGTGCGCCAGACACGGGCCGCTTCGCGGCAGAAAGCGCGAAAACCGTCTGCCTCGCGCGCCCCGGCAAATTCGCCGATGGCCTGTGCCGATGCGTCCAGATCGGCGAAAAGATCGAGCCTCTCATCCGGGCCCCAGGCGTGTCGGGCGAGAATATTCGCCTTGGTGCAGGGCACGAGCGCATCGAAATTGAGCCCCGCTTCCTCGAATATTTCGGCGAAGATGCGCTTCAGCGTAAAAACAGTGGGTCCGGCATCCATGGCATAGTCGCCATCATTGACCAGGCGCATTTTGCCGCCCGGAGAGGCCGCCCGCTCCAGAACGGTCACATTGAGGCCGCGAGCGGCCAGGAGCAGGGCCGAGGTCAGCCCGCCAATCCCCGCGCCCACGATAATGACCCGTCCGTCCCGCATCCCTTTGGATCCCTGCCATTGACACCGGCGCCTTGACCGTCCAGCATAATGGACACACTTTGGTGTCATGTATATATGACATTCCAATGGGGGCCTCCATGGATAACGGCAGCCGGATCGAATTTACCCTGGAGCAGGCCTTGGTCGGAGCGGCCAGGGATTGCCCGCCCAAACTTGCGGCGGCGCTCCGTTATGCGGTCTTTCCCGGCGGCGCACGGCTGCGGCCGAAACTCTCTCTGGCCGTTGCCTGGGCCTGCGGCGAAGACGATCAGGCGATTGTCAATGGCGCGGCGGCGGCGGTGGAGCTTCTCCATTGCGCCTCGCTCGTCCATGACGATCTGCCCTGTTTCGACAATGCAGATTCGCGCCGCGGGAAAATGTCCCTGCATCGGGCTTTTGGCGAACAGATTGCTGTTTTGTCCGGCGATGCGCTGATCGTTCTGGCTTTCGATACTCTGGCGCTTGGCGCCCACAAACATCCAACGCGACTGGCGCCTTTGTCGATCATTGTCAGTCGCGCCACGGGTGCACCAGGCGGGCTTTGCGCCGGGCAGGCGTGGGAATGCGAGGATCAGATCGATCTGTCGCGTTATCATCGCGCCAAGACGGGTGCGCTCTTTGCTGCAGCCACAATGGCGGGCGCGGCGGCTGCGGGCGTTGCCCATGAGCCCTGGCGCGCTTTGGGCGAATATGTCGGCGAGGCCTATCAGGTGGCCGATGACATTCGCGATGTGGCCGGCAATCCGGAAACCATGGGCAAGCCCGTTGGTCGGGACGAGGCTTTGGCACGCCCCAGCGCCTGTCGCGAACTTGGTCTGCGCGGCGCTGTCACACGTCTCAACGATCTCGTCGATCTTGCGGTGGAATCCATTCCGGCCTGCACGCGTGCGGCTGAATTGCGCGCGCTGATCCGCCATCAGGCCAGCCACTTCCTGCCCGCCGATATTGCGCAGGCCGCAGCCTGAAGCGAGTAAACCTGTGCGAAACTGGCGCGACTGGCGCAATGATCTTCTTGCAAGCCCGCGCTTTCAGGCCTTTGCAGCGCGTTTTCCGCTGACGCGCGGAATTACGTCGCGACGCGCACAACAAGTGTTCGATCTTGTCGCCGGCTTTGTTTATTCGCAAATTCTGCATGCTTGCGTCGAACTCAATCTGTTCGAACATTTGCGCGCCGGCCCTCGCAAACTTGCCGATTTGCAGCGTTTGACCGGCCTGCCGGAAGAAGGCGCATTGCGCCTGTTGCGCGCAGCATCGGCTCTTGGTTTGCTCGAAAAGCGCGACGGCGATTCCTATGGTCTTGGCCCGCACGGGGCAGCGCTTTTGGGCAATGCAGGCGCCTTGTCGATGGTGCGCCATCACAAGCTGCTTTATGCCGATCTGGTCGATCCTGTCGCCATGCTGAAAGGCGAGGGCGGACCAACGAGCCTGTCGCGTTTCTGGGCTTATGCGCGCAATGGCGCGCGCGAAGGCGTGAGCGATTCAGAGGTCGCCTCCTACAGCGAACTCATGACGCAATCGCAGACGCTGGTGCGCCGCGACGTGCTCGACACGATTTCGCTGGCCGGCGTGCGCCGGCTTGTCGATATCGGCGGCGGGGAGGGGGCTTTTGCCGCCGAGGCCGCGCAGCGCTGGCCGGAGCTCGGCGTCGTGACTTTCGACCTACCCCCCGTGGCGGCCCGCGCCCAGGCGCGGTTCGAGCAGCTGGAGCTGAGTGGCCGGGCAAAAGGAATCGGCGGCAATTTTCACTCCGATCCGCTCCCCGAGGGCGCCGATGTGATGAGTCTCGTCAGAGTTCTCCACGATCATGACGATGGCGCCGCCCAGTCTCTTCTCAACCGAATCGCCCGTTTCCTGCCCTCCGGTGGACGGCTGATTGTGGCCGAGCCCATGGCCGGAATAGCCGGCAGCGAGGCCATGGGCGAAGCCTATTTTGGCTTTTACCTCATGGCTATGGGTTCTGGCCGGCCGCGTGGCGCCGATGAGATCGAGGCCATGCTGCAAAAGGCCGGATTCCGGCAGGTCCGCCGCTTGCGCACGCCCCGGCCGATGCTGGCCAGCGTGATTGAGGCGATTCGATAGTAAACTTTCCTTGACACCTAATTTTGTCATGTTTTACTGACAACCCTGAGCTGGACACTCCCGTCCAGCCGCGAGTGCCCATCCACATGAACACGCTCGCCATAGTCATGAGGGCTCCAAGAGAGCTCGAACTCGACCGGGTCGGCCTTAACGCCCCGGGCGATGATGACGTTGTTGTGGATGTTCAATTCAGCGGCGTCAGCGCCGGCACCGAGCGCCTGCTCTGGAGCGGGCGCATGCCGCCCTTCCCCGGCATGGGATATCCGCTGGTTCCCGGTTACGAATCTGTCGGCCTGGTGGTGGATGCAGGCGCAAGTGCGCGCTCGCGAATCGGCGAGACGGTTTTCGTCCCCGGCGCCAATTGTTATCGCGATGTGCGTGGCTTGTTTGGCGGTGCTGCAAGGCGCGTCATTACGCCGGCGCGGCGCGTGTCGAAAGTGAATGAGCAAACGGATGCGCAAGAGGCTGTGCTGCTTGCACTGGCCGCAACAGCGCAACATGCTCTGGCCGCGCGCGATGCAAATGCGCCCGAACTGATCGTCGGACATGGTGCACTCGGGCGTCTTCTTGCACGCTTGACGATTGCCAATGGTCATGCTGCGCCAACCGTCTGGGAGCTCAACCCGACGCGTCGCAGCGGTGCAAAAGATTATCGCGTCATCGATCCCGCCGAAGACGAGCGCCGCGATTATCGCGCCATTTACGACGTCAGCGGCGATGCAGACATTCTCGACGAATTGCTGATGCGGCTTGCCCCGCGCGGCGAAATCGTTCTTGCGGGCTTTTATGATCAACGCCCGAATTTCAGTTTCGTACCGGCTTTCATGCGCGAAGCGCGCTTGCGAGTTGCGGCGGAATGGCAGCCGGAAGATCTGGCTGCTGTGCAGGAGCTCATAGCACAAAAAAAGCTGACGCTCGACGGATTGATCACGCATTGCCGCGATGCGGCTGGTGCCGACGAAGCCTATCGCACGGCTTTCGAAGATCCGTCCTGCTTAAAGATGGTGCTCGATTGGAGGACATGCTCATGAACGCGACACACGGACCATCAGCCGGAGCCATGTTGCAAAGCGCAGCCGATCGCGCTTTGCGTGAAGAAGCAGCCATCGAACCCGATGCGCCAGCGACCGGACCGGTCAAGAAAGAAACCCAGATCATTGCCATTTATGGCAAGGGCGGAATTGGCAAAAGCTTCACGCTCGCCAATCTCTCTTACATGATGGCTCAGCAGGGCAAACGTGTCCTGCTGATCGGTTGCGATCCCAAGAGCGATACGACATCGCTTCTGTTTGGCGGTCGCGCCTGCCCGACCATTATTGAAACCTCGACCAAGAAGAAACGCGCCGGCGATGAAGTGCGCATCGGCGATGTCTGCTTCAAGCGCGATGGCGTCTTCGCCATGGAACTCGGTGGTCCGGAAGTCGGTCGCGGTTGCGGCGGGCGCGGCATTATCCATGGTTTCGAACTGCTCGAAAAACTCGGCTTCCATGAATGGGGCTTCGATTACGTTCTGCTCGACTTCCTGGGCGACGTTGTTTGCGGCGGCTTCGGCCTGCCGATTGCCCGCGACATGTGCCAGAAGGTGATTGTCGTCGGTTCGAACGATCTGCAATCGCTCTATGTCGCCAATAATGTCTGCTCGGCGGTGGAATATTTCCGCAAGCTCGGCGGCAATGTCGGCGTGGCCGGCATGGTCATCAACAAGGATGATCACACCGGTGAGGCGCAGGCTTTTGCTGCTGCTGCCGGCATCCCGGTGCTGGCCGCCATTCCTGCCGATGAAGACATTCGTCGCAAGAGCGCCAATTACGAAATTATCGGAACGCCTGAGAGCCAATGGGGTGCGCTTTTCGAAGCGCTCGCCGTGAATGTTGGCGAGGCGCCTCCGGTTCGTCCCAAGCCGCTGAGCCAGGACGAATTGCTGGGCCTGTTCTCCGGCGATGCAGTGGGTCGCGATGTCGTGCTTGTTCCGGCAACAGCCGAAGACATGTGCGGTGGCACGATCACGCAGAAGCCGTCCCTCGAAGTCGTTTACGACACGGTGTAACCGATGAACGAAAACGTCTCGCCCCACAAACTCGAAACTCTCTCCGGTTGTCACGCCGGAGCCGACGAGATGCGTCGCGCGGCGGAAGCTGCCGGCAAAAGCGAGACGCTTGATCGCTTTGCTGCCGATTATCCCAAAGGCCCGCACGACCAGCCGCAAAGCATGTGTCCGGCTTTCGGCTCTCTGCGTGTGGGCCTTCGCATGCGCCGCACGGCAACGATTCTGTCAGGGAGCGCCTGCTGCGTTTATGGGCTGACTTTCACCTCGCATTTTTACGGGGCGAAACGGTCTGTCGGTTACGTTCCGTTCAATTCGGAAACGCTCGTCACCGGTAAACTCTTCGAAGACATTCGCGCTGCCGTTTTCGAAATGGCCGATCCTGCACTTTACGACACGATCATCGTCACCAATCTTTGCGTGCCGACGGCGTCTGGCGTACCGCTGCAATTGCTGCCCAAAGAGATCAACGGCGTTCGCGTTGTTGGCATTGATGTGCCGGGCTTCGGCGTGCCCACGCATGCAGAAGCCAAGGATGTTCTCTCCGGCGCCATGCTGAATTATGCGCGCAACGAGGCCGAGCAGGGCCCCGTGCAGGCGCCGCGTCAGGGTCGCACGGGCAAGCCGACCATCACTTTGCTCGGCGAAATGTTCCCAGCCGATCCGATGGGCATTGGCGCAATGCTGGAGCCGCTCGGTCTGGCTGCAGGCCCCGTTGTTCCGGTGCGCGAATGGCGAGAGCTTTATTCCGCGCTCGATTGCGCGGCCGTTGCTGCCATTCATCCTTTCTACACGGCGTCGATTCGCGAGTTTGAAACCGCCGGCCGCAAGGTCGTGGGGTCTGGACCTGTCGGCGTCGATGGTACCGCTGCCTGGCTCGCTGCCATTGGTGCTGCCTGCGGTGTTGCGCAGGCGCATGTCGATGCAGCCAAGAACCGCTTTCTGCCGGCCATCAAGGGCGCTCTGTCGTCCACTCCCGTCAAGGGAAGGATTACGGTTTCCGGTTACGAAGGATCGGAACTTCTCGTTGCGCGCTTGCTCGCAGAAAGCGGCGCCGATGTGCGTTATGTCGGCACAGCCTGTGCTCGCACAATCTGGTCTGATGGCGACCGCGAATGGCTTGAAGCGCGTGGCATCCGCGTTCAATTTCGCGCCTCGCTCGAGCAGGATCTCGCGGCAATGGAAGAATTCCAGCCCGATCTCGCCATTGGCACAACGCCTGTTGTGCAAAAGGCGAAAGAAAAATCCATTCCCTCGCTTTACTTCACCAATCTCGTCTCCGCGCGTCCGCTCTTTGGGCCTGCAGGCGCCGGCTCGCTCGCGCAGGTTGTCAATGCGGCCATAGCCGGCAAATCGCGTTTCGATGTCATGAGCGCGTTTTTCGACGGTGTTGGAACCGGTCATGCAACCGGCGTCTGGCAGGAAGAGCCGCGCGACCGTCCGGAATTTCGCGAGGCTTTCAAGCGCAAGCTCGAAAAGGCCGCTGCTGCCCGCAATACAGAGGAGCCAGTCTGATGCTGATCCTCGATCATGACAGGGCAGGTGGCTATTGGGGCGCAGTCTATGCGTTTTGCGCCATCAAGGGCTTGCAGGTGATTGTCGACGGGCCTGTGGGCTGCGAGAATCTGCCGGTGACGGCGGTGTTGCATTATACCGATGCTTTGCCGCCCCATGAATTGCCGGTCGTTGTCACAGGTCTTGGCGAAGAAGAGCTCGCCCAGCACGGCACCGAACAGGCGATGAAGCGCGCCCATACGACGCTCGATCCCAATCAACCGAGCGTTGTTGTGACAGGCTCGATTGCCGAAATGATCGGCGGTGGCGCGACACCCGAAGGCACAAGCATCCAGCGCTTCCTGCCGCGCACAATTGATGAAGACCAATGGCAGAGCGCCGATCGCGCGCTGGCCTGGCTCTGGAAAGAATATGGCGCCAAGCGCGTCCCGAAGGTGAAAGCACGCAAGGAAGGCGCAAAGCCGGGCGTCAATATTATCGGGCCGATTTACGGCACGTTCAACACGCCTTCCGATCTGGCCGAGATCAAGCGGATTGTTGAGGGTATTGGCTGCCAGATCAATATGGTCTTCCCGATGGGAAGCCATCTGGCCGATGTCGCAAAACTTGCCGATGCAGAAGTCAATGTCTGCATGTATCGCGAATTTGGTTCCTTGTTGTGCGAGACGCTGGAACGTCCCTGGCTTCAGGCGCCTATCGGCATGCATTCGACAACCAAATTCTTGCGCACTTTGGGCGAGATTTTGGGGATCGATCCAGAGCCCTTTATCGAGCGCGAAAAACACACAACGATCAAGCCGATTTGGGATTTGTGGCGCTCTGTGACGCAGGATTTCTTCGGCACTGCTTCTTTCGGCATTGTCGCGAGCGAAACCTATGCGCGTGGCGTGCGACATTTCCTCGAAGAGGAAATGGGATTGCCCTGTAATTTCGCCGTGTCGCGCAAGGCAGGCGTCAAGCCTGACAATCAATCGGTGCGCGATCTTGTGAAAACAAAGACGCCTCTCGTGCTCTTCGGTTCATTCAACGAACGCATGTATCTGCAAGAAGCTGGTGGACGCGGCGTTTATATTCCGGCCTCATTCCCGGGCGCGATCATTCGCCGTCACACCGGCACGCCTTTCATGGGCTATGCAGGTTCGGTCTATTTGATCCAGGAAGTGTGCAACGCGCTGTTCGATGCCTTGTTCAACATTCTGCCGCTGGCGACAGATCTCGACCGGATCGATGCGACGCCGGCGCGACTCGAGACAGAACTGCCATGGAATGAAGATGCGCAGAACATGCTCGATCAGGTTCTCGCGCAAAGCCCCATTCTGACGCGTATTTCTGCCGCCCGTCGCATGCGCGATG
>CANHAW010000048.1 GCA_947458675.1 Beijerinckiaceae bacterium | reverse complement strand
TCAAGGACGAAAAAGATGGCGGTCTCAGTTGGGTGCTGGTCTAGTCAGTCGATTGCAGGCTTTATTTTTTGATGGACCGCACGATGCTTTCAATGGCCATCAGGGCGATACAGGCGAGGCTTATTATGCGCGCCCTGCGGGCAAGGGCCCGTTTCCGGGCGTTGTGCTCATCCATCACATGCCCGGCTGGGACGATTGGACGATGGAGGCCACGCGCAAGCTCGCCCATCACGGCTTTGCAGCCATTGCGCCGCATCTTTACTTCCGTCACGGCCCCGGCACGCCGGACGATCTGGCAGCCAAGGCGCGCTCTGCGGGTGGCGTTTCCGATGAACAGGTCATGGCCGATGTGAAAGGCGCGATGGATTTCCTGCGCGCGCAGCCGGAAGCCAATGGCAAGGTCGGCATGATCGGCTTCTGCTCGGGCGGCCGCCACACTTATCTCGCTGCCTGCACGCTGGCGGGCATTGATGCTGCGGTTGATTGCTGGGGCGGCAATGTGATTGTTGACGATCCGACGCAGATCACGCCGCAGCGCCCCGTGGCGCCGGTCGATCTCACCGAAAAAATGACAGCGCCGCTGCTCGGTCTCTTCGGCAATGACGATAAAAATCCATCGCCCGATCAGGTCAATCGCACCGAAGACGTGCTCAAGAAACTCGGCAAGACTTACGACTTCCATCGTTATGATGGCGCGGGCCATGGTTTCTTTGCCGCCGAGCGTCCCGGCTATCGCGCCGAACAGGCAACAGATGGCTGGCAGAAGGTCATTGCCTTCTATCGCAAGCATCTGGGCTGAGGGCAGCGCCCATGTGCTCCTATATCACCGAGAAGACGGCGATCACCGGCTCGGCCAAAGGCGCAGACGGCTGGTCGTCGGTGACGAGCGCGCATGTCTATTTCGACCATCCCTATCATGCGACGCTCGATCATGCGCTCTCGATCGATTTCCTCACCGGAGACGAGCAGCGCAAGGTCGCGGTCGAAATGTCGGCAGAATCAGCGCGCGCGCTGGTGGCCAAAATCCTCGCCGCGCTTGAGAGCGGCGAGCATGCGCATGGATGATGTGACTGACGAGCTCCCCTCTCCCGCCAGCGGGAGAGGGGAGGGCGCAAGGCCTCAGTGAGCGCCCATCACGCGGATCGGATTGCCCGCGAGCCAGGCTTCCAGATTTTCCACTGCATCGACGAAATACTGGCGCATATTGTCTTCTGACGCATAGCCCAGATGCGGGCTCAAGACGACATTGTCCAGCGTCGTCAGCACATGGCCCTTGGGCAGTGGCTCGACATTGAACACATCAAGTGCTGCGCGGCGAATGGCGCGGCGCTGCATCGTGTCGACAAGCGCTGCTTCATCGACAATGGGGCCGCGTGACGTATTCACGAAAATGGAATCTGGCTTCATCAGAGCGAAATCTTTCGCACCGACGAGATTGGTCGTGCGCTCGGACAAAACGAGATGCACAGAGAGCACATCGGAGCGACGGAAGAGATCTTCCTTGCTCACCCATTCTGCGCCACCTGCTGCGGCCTTTTCGGGCGTGAGATTCTGGCTCCAGGCAATCGTCTTCATGCCAAAGGTCTGGCCGATTTTGGCAACAGCTGTGCCGAGCTTGCCAAAGCCGCACAGGCCCAATGTGCGATTGATAAGACGCATGCCGAGCGTGTCCTGCCAGCCACCTTGGCGGATGATGCGATCTTCATGCGGCAGATTGCGCGCGGCAGCCAGAATCAACGCCCATGTGAGTTCGAGCGTGGTTGCCTGCGCCAAAATATTGCTGGTGTGCGTGACGAGCACGCCGCGATCATGACAGGCTTCCACATCAAGCCCGCGATTATGCGCGCCTGTTGTGAGGATCATTTTCAAATTCGGCAGACGCTCGATGAGATCGCGGCGGATCGGCATGCGCTCGCGCATCATGAGGATCACATCGAAGGGCGCGAGAGTTTTGGCTGCCTCATCGACACTGGCAATATTCTTGGTGAAGACGGTGATTTCCATCTTCTCTTTCACATGCGACCAATCGGCCAGCGAGAGGGCGAGGTTTTGGTAATCGTCGAGAATGGCAAGGCGCAGCATCATGATCTCCTGAATGGCGCGCATTTTAGGCACCTGCCGGCGCAGCGGCAATTTTCAGCCCTGCGCCGGGGCGCCGGGGCGCCAATTTATGAACAGGTTTTCACTTGATGCGCGATTGATGAAATGCTTGCATGAGAGGCCGGGCTAAGCGTCCGGGGTTTTCTGGACGGTTTCCCATGAATGCGCGGATCGATTTTCTCGGCCTTCAGGCCTTTCTCGCCATTGCCGAGCGTGGCTCGTTCCAGCGTGCGGCTGCGCAGCTCAATTTATCCCAGACGGCGCTTTCGCACCGGATGAAAAAGCTCGAACAGGATCTCGGGCTGAAATTGCTTTTGCGCACGACAAGGCAGGTGACGTTGACGGAGGCTGGCGCGCAACTTCTGCCGCGCGCGCAGGCCATGGTGAAGGAACTTGCATTTTCATTTGAGGAATTGCGCCAGAAGGGGCGTGAGAAGCAGGAGCGCATTGCAATCTGCTGCCTGCCGACTTTGGCCGTGCATTATCTGCCCTCGCTGCTGCGCGAATTTCATTTGAATCATCCAAGCGTCTCGGTGCGCATCTATGATAATTCGGCGACCGAGATCAGCGAACTTGTGCGCAATGGCACAGCTGAATTCGGATTGACGCTCGCCTCCGAAACGCATCCCGAGCTTGAAGTGAAGCCGTTGATGAAAGAGCCCTTCGTGCTGCTTTGCCCGAAGGATCACAAAATCGCCAAAGGCGAAGAGGTGGATTGGGACGATCTCGCCGGCATTCCTTTGGTGCGCACCAGCCGGCAGGCGGGAAATCGCCTGCTGATCGACGATGCGCTCGGGCCGCGCCGCGATCAGCTCGATTGGCGCTGGGAAGTGCTCCATATAGCCACGGCTGTCGGCATGGTTTCGGCAGGCATTGGTCTCACCGTCGTGCCCCGTCTGGCGGTCGATGGCATTGATATGGGCGGGCTTGTCGCTCTGCCCCTGCATAATCCCGGCGTGAGCCGCACGATTGGCATTTTGAGCGCGCGCGACCGGCCTTTAAGCCCCACGGCTCAAGCCTTGCGCGCTTTGACCGAAAAGATCGTCAAGGCGGATGGGTTGGCGCGCATGAAACCCGCTGCTGCACCGCGTCGCAAGCGCGCCTGAATGGCGCTCATCAATCGAGACAAAGCCGTCATTTGCTTCACGCGCCCCCGTGGCGCAATCTGAACGCAGTCATGAGAAGAAGAGAAGACCCATGAAAATTGCGCTGATCGGCTATGGTGAAGTCGGACAGATTTTCGCCCGCGAATTGCTGGCGGGAGGTGCCGGTGAAGTCCGTACCTATGACATTCTTTTCGCTGATCCTGCTCGCAGCGAAAAGCACCGCGTCGTGGCGCTGCGCGATGGAATCGCACTCTGCATGAGCGCAGCTGAAGCAGGCGCGGGCGCAGATGTTGTTATTTCCGCCGTCACGGCTGACAGGGTGCAGGAGGTTGCAGGCGAAGCCGCAAAATGGCTGAAGTCCGGCCAGTTTTTTCTCGACGTGAATTCGGCGGCGCCCAATACCAAAGCGCAGGCGGCAAAAATCGTCGCAGCCTCGGGTGCGCATTATGTGGAGGGCGCGGTCATGGCGCCTGTGCCCGGCCCCGGCATCAAAGTGCAGATTCTCGGCGGTGGGCCGCAGGCACAGGAGCTGGCGCCAAAGCTCAATGCTCTGGGCATGAATATCACGCCGGTGGCCAGCGAATATGGACGCGCCTCGGCCATGAAATTGTGCCGCTCGATCATGATCAAGGGCATTGAGGCTTTGATCGTCGATTGCGCCAAAGCGGCCAAGGAATGGAATGTGGAGGCGGAAGTTTTCGGCTCGCTCGATGCGAGCTATCCCTCCATTGACTGGCGCAAACTCTCGGTCGATATGGCGGGCCGTGTGCGTCAGCATGGCGTGCGTCGCGGTGCAGAAATGCGCGAGGCCGCAGCCATGGTCGCCGATCTTGGCATGATGAACGAGCTCGAACTGGCTGTTGCCGCTGCGCAGGAACGTGGCGCAGGCAAGGCCGGCCTGTGAGGAGAAGACATTGACAAGCTACAAGCCGACCATTCCCGGGCCCGATCCGAATACGAAGACGCCGAAATTCAAACTGCCGCCAAATGCCTGCGATGCGCATTGCCATATTTTCGGGCCGGGCGACAAATATCCCTATGCGCCGGATCGCACCTATACGCCGCCCGATGCGCCGCTGGAGGATTTTCGCAAGCTGCACAAGATTCTCGGCGTCGAGCGCGCAGTGATCGTCAATGCCAGCGCGCATGGCACGGATAATCGCGTTGCACTGGATGCCATCGCGGTCTCCAATGGCGCCTATCGCGCTGTTGCCAATATTGACGACACGATTACCGACAAGGGCCTGCGCGAATTGCACGAGGGCGGCTTTCGCGGCTGCCGTTTCAATTTCGTGCGCCATCTTGGCGGCGTGCCGGATATGAAAGTTTTCGAGCGCGTTGTGGCCATGATCGCGCCCTTGGGCTGGCATCTCAATCTGCATTTCGATGCGATCGATCTGCCGCAATTTGCCAAAATGCTCGAAAAACTCCCCGTCACTTACATCATCGATCACATGGGTCGCGTGAAAGCCGCCGACGGTCTCGATCAGGAGCCGTTCCGCATTCTTGTCGATCTCATGAAGAATGATGAAAAGGCCTGGGTGAAAGTCTGCGGTTCGGAGCGCGTCTCATCCGCCGGCCCGCCCTTCCATGATGCAGCGCCTTTCGCTGCCAAGCTTGTCGAGATTGCGCCCGACCGATGCGTCTGGGGCACGGACTGGCCTCACCCCAATGTCAAATCCATGCCGAATGATGGCGATCTCGTCGATCTCATTCCGCTCTTTGCCAAGGATGCAGCGACGCAGGAAAAGATCCTCGTCAAAAATCCGGCGCGTCTTTACGGCTGGTAGATTCGACGAAGCCGTCTAGAGCCTCACGTGGGGCTCTGGATTGCTTCGCTTCGCTCGCAATGACGGTGGAAAGGCTGCGGCCTGAGTGCTCGTCATTGCGAGGAGCGAAGCGACGCGGCAATCCATCTTTGGCTGGTGCCATATGGATTTCCGCGCCGCCTTTGGATCACATCACCTGTGGCGCGTGATCGTGTCGACGAGCGCGGGCTTGCCGCTTTTGACGACTTCCAGCGCACGCATGAGCGCGCCGCGGACATCCTTGGGATCTTCGACCGGGCCTTCGCCCCACACGCCCATCGAGCGTGCAAGTCCGGCGAAGTCGGGCTCGGGTCCGAAGAGATCCATGCCGATATGGGCCTTGGCCTCATCCGTGCCGCGCAGGCGCGCCATGCGGATCTGGTGTTCCCAATCGTTGTAATAGGCGCGGTTGTTGTACATCACGATGAGCATCGGGATTTCGTACTTTGCCGCGACCCAGAGCGCACCCGCATCGAACATCAGATCGCCATCGGGCTGCAGATCAACAACGATGCGGCCATGCTTCTTGTGCGCCAGTGCGACGCCCATCGACATGCCGATCTGCGTGGATGTGCCAAGCTCGACGCCGGGGTGGCGATAGGGCTTGTCGAAATCCCATTGCTTGCGGACCTGGTTCTTCAGCGTATTGGCGGTGAGAACCCAATCCTCATTCTTGATGACTTCCCAGACCTCGTGAGACAGGCGCGGCACGGTCATGGGCGCAGCGTCCCAATCGGCCTTTGCCTCTTCCTGCCATTTGGCCCAGGTCTCATCGTGGCGCTTGCCGATGATCGCCTTGCGCTTTTCGATCTTGTCCTTGAGCGCGGAATTGCTGGAGATCTTCTTCTGCAGCATGTCGGTCAAGGCAGGAATGCCAAGCGCCGTGTCGCCCAAAGCGCGCACCGAGCAGGGCTGCATGCGGCAATAGTCCATGGACCATTTGCTCATGTTGATTTCGGCAAAGCCCATTTCCACCCAGTCGCAGTTTGGTGCGACAACAGGCTGGATTTCGCGGGTGGTCGAATTCAATTCGCGCGTGGCTTTTTCGACATCTTTGCAATCGAGCCCGACGACGAGATCGACATTTTTCAGCGCGCCCTTGTCGAGCGACACGCAAAGCGGATGCTTGTTGGGGAAGTTCAACGCATTGTTGATATCCCACACGCCGGCGCCGGCAGTTTCCGCCAGTTTCACCATGGCTTCAAAACCACCTTCGCGGCGGCCCACATATTCGGGCATCAGCAAAGGCATGTCGGAGGCCAGAAGCCTGTCGGCAATCGCCTCAATGGCGCGCGGATCGGGCATCATCGGCGAAGGCGTTGCAACGGAGGCAACGGGCGGCAGCGGAATCTCGCGCTCGAGCTTGGCTTCCTGCAGGCCTGCATCATAGCACATGTAGATCGGGCCCTGCGGCTCGGTCGTCATGACTGAATAGGCGCGGGCGAAGCTCTCCGGCACGCCATCGATGGAATAGGGCTGATAATCCCATTTCACATAATCGCGGATCGCATTGCCCTGCACGAGGGCCGTATGCGTCCAGTCGATATGCGGGCGGCGCTTGCCTTCATCCATCGGGCCGGTGGCGCCCATGATGAAGATCGGCACGCGGTCAATATAGGCGTAATAGATCGCCATGGTCGCATGCAGCAGGCCAACGAGATTGTGCAGGATGACGGCCATCGGCTTGCCGGATGCTTTCGCATAGCCGTGGGCGATCTGGACGGCGATCTCTTCATGCTGGCAGAGCAGCATTGGCGGATCTTCCTTGCCGTAATTGACGATCGAATCGTGCAATCCGCGGAAAGAAGCGCCGGGGTTCATCGCGATATATTCGAAATCGTAGCGCTTGATCAGGTCGACAATAATGTCGGACTGCCAGCCGCGGAGTTTGTCGTCTGTATTACGGCCCATGTCTCTCCCCTTGGGTGTATGTTTCTTGTTGGCGGTTCAGCGGATTGAAAAGGCGCGGCTTTGGGCCGCGCCTTGAACTTTACTCTTACTTGAGCAGTTCGCCAGCCCGTTTGGCAACGGCAGGCGAGACCTTGTAGGAATCTTCGACCAGTTTCTGGATGGTGGCCCCATCGACCGGCGTGATCTCGAGCTTGGCCTTGTCGGCCTCGGCGAGCAATTCCTTGTCCTTGAGCGCGTCCATGAAGCCCTTGCGCAGCATAGCGGTGCGATCGGCCGGAATGCCCGGGGGGCCCATGAAGGGGCGGCCCATGATCTGGCGGGCGAAGACGAGCTGGAGGACCTGACGGTCTTCCTCGGTCTTGGCCTTTTCGATCACGGAGGGAATGTTCGGCAGGTCTTCGTGCTTTTCCATCGAGAGCTGGAGGAGCACGCTGACCTTCTTGTCGCGGACCCATTCGGGCTGCGTCGATTTCACCGACGACCAGGACCAGCCGCAGCGGCCCTGCACTTCGCCGCGCTCCATGGCGAGATTGATGTCATTGCCGCCCGGATAGCCGGCGATGACCTTCATTTTCGTGCCCAGAACGCCATTGATGACTTTCGGGAACTGGTCGGTATCGGCACTGCCGCCGGTGCCGCCGACGATCATTTCCTTGGTCAGGAGGTCGTCGAACGTCTTCACCTGCGACGTGTGCCACGACACGCAGACCGAGACTTCGTCATTGGCCGAGCCGATCCAGGTATATTTGGTGGCATCGAATTGCGTGCCCGGCAGGCCGAAGAGCGGATCGAAGGCGGCGCCGCGGGCGACCGTGCCGATGACGGTGCCGTCCTTGGGGGCGACATTATAGATCCAATTGGCGGCGCGCAGGCTGCCTGCGCCGGGCATATTGGTGACGATGACGGTCGGATTGCCCGGAATATGGCGGCCGAGGAAGCGCGACAGCGTCCGCGCATAGACGTCATAGCCGCCGCCGGTCGAATAGCCGACGTAAATATTGATCGTCTTGTCCTTGTAGAAATCGGCCTGCGCCTGGGCGGCGCCGGACCCTGCGGCAAGCCCGGCGGAAAGAGCGGCCGCACCGAGCACGATCTTGAAACGGGTGGTCATCGGAAATTTCCTCCATGCGTCCTTCTACGCCTTTTGGGGGAGGGGCGTTCGGGACGTCTTTCCCTAGCCCAGCCCCCGACCCCGCCGCAAGGCCGGAAGGTCCAGCTTCACGCGATGGTTAGCCGCATCTCGTCTTGCGGCCCTTCGGAGGATATTTAACCTCAGGTGAGGGCCGGCGGTTTGGGGAAGGAAATCCTGTATGGGCGAGGCGCGTGTGGATTATCGGGTCGAGGGCGGCATTGCGCGCCTTGTGCTGAACCAGCCGGCGCGGCTCAACGCTTTGAGTTTCGATATGTGGTCGGCTCTGCCCGATCTTGTTGCCCGCGCCATCGCCGATGATGAGGTGCGTGTTATCTGCATCGAGGGCGCGGGGGAGCGCGCCTTTTGCGCGGGGGCGGATATTTCGCAATTCGGCGAGAAAAGATCGGATGCCGAGGGCGCGGATGTCTATGAAAGAGCCGTGCGCGCGGGGCTTGCCGCTCTCTCTTCTGGACCAAAGCCAACGCTCGCGCGGATTCGCGGCATTTGCTACGGCGGCGGGCTGGCTTTGGCGCTCTCCTGCGATTTGCGCATGGCGGCCGACGATGCGCGGTTTTGCATTCCGGCCGCAAAATTGGGCCTTGGCTATGCCTATCCCAATATTGATTTCATGGTGCGCCGTATCGGACTTGGCGCATCTGCCGACATTCTCTATTCAGCCCGCACTTTCGATGCGCAGGAGGCTTTGCGCCTTGGCGTTGCCACGCATGTTTTTCCGCTCGCGCAATTCGAGGCGGAAAGTGCTGCCTATCTTGCACGCATGGCCGCCCATGCGCCGCTGACATTGAAAGCCATGGCGCTGGCTTTTCGCGAAATCGCAAAGCCGGAAGCCCAGCGCGATCCCAAATTGGCGAATGAGGCGGTCGCGGCCTGTTTTGCCAGCGAGGATTATGCAGAGGGACGGCGCGCCTTTGCCGAAAAACGCGCGCCGTCTTTCAAGGGTCGCTGATCAATGGTGGTGATGCCCATGACCGCCGCCGGCGGGAGCGCCTGACGATGCGCCCATGCCCTGAACGGAGAATTGCACTTGCACGGCGCCGGCTTTTTCGAATTGCAAGGTCGCCGGGAATGACGCGCCTTCCTTCAATCCGCTCTTCAGGCCCATAAACATGATGTGAAAGCCGCCGGGCTTGAGCTCAACCGAACCGCCGGCGGGAATTTCAATGCCGCGGGCGAGCGCGCGCATTTTCATCACGCCATTGTCCATCGACATTTCATGCACTTCGATGCGCTGGGCAATGTCGGTTGTCCCACCCATCAGGCGCTCAGGCGTCGTTCCGGTATTGCGGATCGTCAGATAGCCCGCACCCACGCTTGCCCCACCGGGCGTTGCGCGCGACCAGCTGTTTTCAATGCGCAAAGAACCGTGCTGCGCGGCTGCGCGCTCGCTGGCGGCAACGCGCAAAACGGCGGCTGGTGCACGCAGATCGCTGCGGCTTTGGCCTGCTTGGGGAATTTCCACCCAGCGATGCTCGCCCTTTTCGCAGCTCTGCACGACCGGGAAATGGACCGGGCCGGCAACATAAGGCGCGATCTGCGCGACGAAGGTGAATTCGTCATATTGGTCATCGGGCAAAGCGCCCCCCGACCAGACGATCCGCCGCACGCC
>CANHAW010000047.1 GCA_947458675.1 Beijerinckiaceae bacterium | reverse complement strand
AGGTTCTGCCCCATGCTGCAGATCCCGATGGACGCCTCGACCTCGCCTCAATGCGCAAGGACCTCACCTTTTTTCAGGAGCAGGGACTTGTGACCGACAAAGCTCAAAGGGTGGAATCCATCGTCGACATGAGTTTTGTCGAAGCGGCGGTGAAGGAGTTGGGGCCGTATAAGCCCGCAAAATAATCTGCGATCATTGGCCTGTCCCCTCTCCCGCAAGATCGGGAGAAGGGACAGCACCAAATCGCGCTTATCTGTTTCCGAGCGCAATGGCCGCGCGCGCCTTGTCGACGAGATCCTGCGGCGTTGCATAGAGTTTGGCGATCAGCCTCTGCAATTCCTCACCTGCAATCGGCTCAATATCGAGATTGATCCTCTTGGCCTCGGCAACAAGGTCATTGTCTGTCATGGCTGCCATAAAAGCCTTGCGCAGCATGGCGACGCGCTCCTCCGGCACGCCGGGAGCCACCACATAGGGGCGCCCGAAGGTCGATTGCGAATAGATGAGCTCGAGAATCTGTCGCTGCTCTTCCGTCTTGGCGAAATCGCGTGCCAGCGGGACGCCCATTTTATCCAGTGCCGGATAGCCCTTGTTCGATTCCTGCACGAGCGGCTTGACCAGATTGTCCTTGAACCAATTCGGATATGTCACCGCCACGCTGGACCAGGTCTGACCGCAGCCGCCCTGCACTTCTGAACGCTCAAGCGCCAGATTGATTTCTCGCGTACCGGGGTATCCAGCAACGATCTTGAATTTCGCGCCCATCAGATTGCGCAAAAGCACAGCAAAATCGCGCGTCGATGCACCATCCGCCGAGGCGCCGATCACAAGCTCCTTGTCGAAGACATCGGTAAATGTCTTGACCGGCGAATCCGTGCGCACGAGGCAGACATAGGCATCGCTATTCGCATTGCCGATATAATGAAACTTCGACATGTCATGCGTCGGCCTTTTGCCTTCGCCAAACAATGGCTCGACCACAGCACCCATGAAGAGCGCGCCGATCACCGTGCCGTCTTTTGGCGCGACATTATAGATATGCGCTGCGGCAATATTGGAGGCAGCCCCCGGCATGTTTTGCACGACGATGGTCGGGTTCCCCGGAATGTGGCGCCCGATGTAGCGGGAGATGAGCCGTCCATAGAGATCATATCCACCGCCCGGCGACGACCCGATAATGATCGAGACGTTGCGGCCCCGATAAAAATTGGCGAGTGCATCCTGCGCTTGTGCGGCGGTGCTTGCGAGCAAACCTGCAAACAGGGCTGCGCTGACCAGAACGGTCGATCGACGTTTCATGTTCTCTCCCTCATGCGACCCTTTGACGGGGCGTCTCGGCCCAAGTCTAAACGGGCCAGCGCACCTTGCAAGGGGACGGGTGCAAAAGCTAAAGTCCCGCCGGCGCCATCAAGGCGAAAGAAAAAAGACAAAGGGAGAGACTATGTCGCGCGACATCGAGCTGACATTGGCCTGCGGGGATTATGAGATTGTCCGCGCCTTGAAGGAGGGCACGGTCAAGCCGGATGGGATCCAGCTCACCATGGTGACCAAGCAGGATTCCTCGACCCGCCACTGGCGGTTTCTGAGAAACAATGAATTCGACGTCGCCGAACTTTCGAGCTCATCCTATCTGATCGCCAAGGATCAGGGTTTTGCGGTCGATTCCCTTCCGGTCTTCCTGCATCGCCGCTTCCGTCATGGCTTTGTTTTCATCAACACCAAAAAGGGCATCAAATCCGCAAAGGATCTGATCGGCAAGAAGATCGGCGTCAAATCCTATCAGGTCTCGGCCATTCTGTGGTTGCGCGGCATTCTCGAACATGAATATGGCGTGCCGCACAAGAGCTGCGAATGGTTCTCGGAAATCGACGAAGATGTCGAATTCATCCCGCCCAGCGATCTGAAACTCACGCGCCTGCCCGACGACAAATCTGTCGAGCAAATGCTCGTCGATGGAGAGCTCGATGCTGTGCTGCATCCCGATCTCATCGAGCCCATGCTCCAGAAGAACCCGAATGTCGCCCGGCTTTTCCCCGATTATAAGGCCGACGAGATTGCCTATTACAAGAAGACGCAGATTTTCCCGATCATGCATGTGATGGGAATTCGCCAGAGCATTGTCGAAAAATATCCATGGGTTCCGGTTGAACTCTACAAGGCTTTCAATGCCGCCAAAACCATCGCGATGAAGCGCATGGAAAACCCACGCATCGCGCCCGTTGCCTGGTATCGCGAGGCATGGGAAGAGCAAGAAGAAATTCTCGGCCTCGATCCATGGGAATATGGAATGACGCCGAAGAACATCCATAATCTCGAGACGCTCGTCGGCTATTCCTATGAACAGGGGCTGATGAAAAACAAAATGTCGCTCGACCAGCTCTTCCTCAATGTCGAACAGGGAAGAAAGCGCGGCACGTTCCGGGTGTAGAATCTCGAGCGCATGAGCAGCGAAACAATCCAGAATGCACAAGCCATTTCTGGATTGTTTCCTCTCATGCGGGCCATGATGAGATTATGAAAGTGCCGGCCAGACGTCGCGCGTGAACAGATCGAGCGATGTCTGCAATTCGGCCGCCGACAAGTCACCGAAAGCAAATTGCCCGACCAGATAATTGCATTGGCTCTCTTGCATCTGCGCACGCAGGAGCCGTGCAACAGTGTCTGGCGCACCCGCAATCCCCTTGCCCTGAGCGTGCAGAGCATCCCATGTATCGGGTCGTGGATGGCGCGCTGTGCTGCCGAGTTTGCGGGCAAGATGGGTGAAAGAGCGATGCCAATTGGGATAGGCACGCCGCGCCAGACTTAAAGCCTCTTCATCGGTGCTCGCCACGACAATGAAACGCCCAAGCCCCATCAGAGCCTCGTCGTGGCCTGCACCCCGCGCACTGCGATAGGCCTCGCAACAGGCCCTCGCCTCTTCCGCCGTATCGAGCGAAATGGTCTGCCAGCCGCGCATGGCCGCGCGCTCGGCGCTGTCGGGTGAGTGGACGCCATACCAGACAGGCGGCGTCGGCTTTTGCAGGCAAGCGACCTTTAACTCGATGGCATCAAGCGGCGCAGGCCGGCCCGGCTCCCGCAAAACACCGGTTTCAAGCGCTTCCAGAACCAAGGGCAAACGCGCCCTGAAGATCGCCTCTGCATCTTGGGGCTCGACGCCATAGAAACGCAATTCGCCAGGCGCAGAACCACGCCCAAAACCGATCACAAGCCGCCCATGGCTCAATTGATCGAGCATGCAGATTTCTTGAGCAAGCCGGAGCGGATGATAGAGCGGAAGCGCATAGACCATCGGACCGAAGCGCAGATTTTTCGTCCGCTGCGCGACGGAGGCCAGAAACACATTTGGCGAAGGCGCCATGCCAAGCGCCGTGCCGTGATGCTCTGCCAGATGATAGGCGTAAAACCCGGCCCGATCATAAGCCTCGATCAGCGCCAGACGTTCGTCTAGAAATTGGGCAATCGGCAGGGCGTCATTATCCAGATGATCGAAGACACCCACCTTCATATCCACAACCCCTGCCCGCTTTTTTGATGCTATCGGGCCTTTCGCCGGCTCGTTTGTCAAGCACCGCCCGGCGGTTGACCGGATCGGCTCGCGGCGTCAGGATGTGCGCACAAGACAAGCCGAAGGGCAGATTCCAGGGAGGCCACATGCCAGGCAGGTGGAGCGCAGGGCTTGCCCTGATCGCCGGTATTTTTTGCGGGACCGCAGCGCAGGCGCAAGATGCGGTCGCCGGCTTCTATCGCGGCAAAAACATCCAGATGGTGATCGGCTCCTCACCGGGGGGCGGCTACGATCTCTACGGGCGGCTCGTTGCCCGCCATATGGGAAAATATATCCCCGGACAGCCGAATGTCGTTGCCAGCAATATGTCGGGCGCGGGCTCCATCGTCGCTACGCAACATATTGCCATTGCCGCACCCAAGGATGGGACGGTGATAGGCGCCATCTTTCCCGGCGCGCTCGTCGAACAGCTGGTCGGCGACAAGGGCAAAATCAAATATGATGCCCGCAAGCTCAATTTTATCGGCAGCGCGAATAATGAACTCTATGTCTGCATTGTCCGTGCAGACGCGGGCGTGACGGATTTTCCAGATTTTCTGAAGCGCAATGTTTTGATCGGCGCCAGCGCAGCTGGTGGGTCGACGCGCGACTTCCCTCTTCTGCTGAACAATTTGTTCGGCGCCAATTTCAAGATCGTCAGCGGCTATCCGGGCTCGAATGAAATTCTTCTCGCCATTGAAAAAGGCGAAGTCCAGGGAACATGCGGTGTGGGCTGGTCGACGGTGTCCGTGCAACGCTCGCAATGGCTGCGCGATGGTTTCATCAAGATCGTCGCGCAAGAAGGCATGCGCTCGGCAGCCGAGCTCGACAAGCAGGGCGTGCCGCTGGCCTATTCCTTCGCAAAAACACCGCGCGACCAGCAGGTCATGCAGGTTCATTACGAACCATTGAGCTTTGGCCGTCCCTTTATTGCGGCAGCCGAAGTGCCGGCAGATCGTATCGAGGCCCTGCAGGCAGCATTCATGAAAGCCATGGAAGATCCCGATCTGCGCTCTGAGGCCGAACGCCTGCGGCTCGACATTGCCCCTGCTTCCGGAAAAGAAGTGGCCGCAATCGTGAACAAAATTTACGATCTGCCGCAGGAGATCATCGACGCTGCACGCGCAGCCATCGGAAGCAAGTAAACCCTCGCAAGAAGAAAAAACAACGGAGAAGAAAATGTCTGCTGCCAACAAACCGCCTTTCCGCGCCGAAGTCATCGGCTCATTTCTGCGCCCCGATGCCATCAAGAATGCGCGCGACGCGCATCATGAAGGCCGGATCAGCCATCCCGAATTGCGCGCCATTGAGGATGAGGAAATCCGCAAGGTGATTGCGATGCAGGAAAGCGTCGGCCTTAAAGTTGCGACCGACGGCGAATTCCGACGCTCGACCTATTCGGAGAATTTCACCACGCAGGGCCTGACTGGTGTGCGCAGCGAGCATGTGGGCAGCGGCGACTGGGCCTATTCCGATGGCAAGGGCGGCACACGCGCCGCACGCGTTCCCGTTGTTTCGGCGCCGATCAAATGGACCGCATCGGTCAACGTGCCTAACTTCAGCTTTCTGCAGGCCAATGTCAAAACGGCCATGCCGAAAATCACCCTGCCCGGCCCCTGCTATATTCATTACCGCTCGGGCCGCGCCAATATTTCAAAAGACGTCTATCCCAATCTCGATGATTTCTGGAACGATCTCGCCAAGGCCTATCATGCGGAAATGCAGGCCCTCTATGATGCAGGCTGCCGCTATGTCCAGCTCGATGAGACATCGCTGGCCAAACTCGGCGATCCCAAAATCCAGAAAGCGCTGGAACAACGCGGCGACGATTGGCGGCAATTGATCGAGGTCTATACGGATGCGATGAATGCTGTCGTCGCCGGCGCACCGAAGGGCATGCATGTCGCCATGCATTTGTGCCGCGGCAATCAGGCCGGGCATTGGCAGGCGGAGGGCGGCTACGATCTCGTTGCCGAGCGACTGTTCCGAAAAGTCAACATCCAGACCTATCTGATGGAATTCGATTCCCCGCGCGCCGGCAATTTCGATCCTTTGCGCCACCTGCCCGCCGACAAACTCGTCGTGCTGGGTCTGGTCTCCAGCAAGGTCGCGCAGCTTGAGGATCGCGCCAAAGTGCGCGCGCGTCTCGATGAGGCGGCGAAAATCGTGCCCATCGACCAACTCGCCATCAGCGCCCAATGCGGCTTTGCAAGTTCGGTCCCCGGCAATCCGCTGTCGCAAGCCGATCAGCGCGCCAAGCTCGACTTGATCGTCTCGATCGCCAATGAGGTCTGGGGCTAGGCCAAGCCGGGCGGTGGGCCGAAAGCCCATCGCCCCCGTTGCCGATCTTTAACCTTTTTGGGGCGATAATCTTCTCCAGTTGCGCAGCATTCGCATGCAGGGAGAGCGAGATGGCGTCACTTTCGAGAGGAATTGCATATTTGCTGGCCGGAGCCGGCGGCCTGCTTGCGGCCAGTGTGGCGCAGGCGGAAATCCTGGTTCTGGATTGCAAGGGCCAGAAAAGCGCCATCTATCAGGTCAGCTACGACACCGAAACGCGCGCCTTCCTGCGCAAGGATGACAAGATCAGCCAAACCTATCGCGTTGTGCGCGCGCAGGTGGAAAAGAATGGCGATGTCCTCGTCTGGGGCGTGACGCGCGAAAGCGGTGGCGACTTGCTGGCTTTTTTCGGCTCCAAAACAATGGTGAAGAATTTTTACGGCAATGGCAGCGAGACGACGGATTCCTGCACCCAGAAGAAACGATAGGGGCCACGGACGGGCGATCCTGGATCCTCATGCCGGCTTGCCAAATCCATTGAATTGAAGGAATTTACGGCCCCGCCCACGCCTTTGGGGCGCATGACAACCCGTCTTTCTTACCTTTCAGGACAAGCCCCGTGCAGAACCCCGTGACAGATGCGACGCGCCGTAGTTTTCTGGCTGCAATATCCTCTGTCCTCGCCATGCCGGCAGCCTTTGCGCAGGCGCAGAACGGCCAGCGCAGCGGCAATGATGCCTCCCGCTTCAGCTTTGAAACAGTGGTCGAGCGCGCCCGTCTCCTTGCCGAAGCCGAATATCAGCAACCCAAGATCAATCTGCCCCCCGAGATTGAAGCGCTCGACTGGGATGGCTGGCGCGTCATCCGCTACAAGAATGAGCCCGATCCGATCCGCGATCCCGGCGGTCGCTACAAGCTCGGCCTCTTCCACCTCGGGCACTTGTTCAAGAAAGAAGTGAAGCTCCATCTCGTCCATGACGGTGTGTCGAAGCCTTACGAATATTCCGTCAAAAACTTCGATTACGGAAACCCGAATTTCGGCAAGAACCTGCCCGCCAATCTCGGCTATGCCGGTTTCCGGATTCATTTTCCGCTGAACAGCATGCGCTCCTTCGATGAGCTCATTTCCTTTGTCGGCTCGAGCTATTTCCGCTTTCTCGGGCGCGATCAGAAATATGGTCTTTCAGCACGCGGCCTTGCCATTGGCACAGGCAATCTCGATGACAATGAGGAATTCCCCTTCTTCAAGGAATTCTGGATCGAGCAGCCCACGAATGGCGGAGAAAAACTCTCGATCTATGCGCTTCTCGACAGCCCATCGCTGGCCGGCGCCTATCAATTCGATATTTATCCGCAAGACGAGACCGCCATCAATGTGACCGCCTCGCTCTTCTCGCGCAAACCTGTTGCGCGTCTTGGCATGGCGCCGCTCACATCCATGTTCCTCATGGGAGAAAACGACCGGCATATGAATGACCGGAACAAATATGATGAGTTCCGCCCTGAACTGCATGATTCAGACGGCCTGCTGATCCAGACTGAAACAGGCGGCTGGCTTTGGCGTCCGCTCAAAAATCCGCTGATCCAGGAAGTGCAGCGTTTCCGCGTCTCCGGGCTCAAGGGCTTCGGCCTGATGCAGCGCGATCGCGACTATGCCAATTATGCCGATATTGAACTGACCTATGAGGAGCGGCCGAGCTATTGGATCGAACCCTCGCATGATTGGGGAACGGGCGAAGTCGAGCTTGTCGAACTCGCCACCAAGGATGAGACGGCCGACAATATCGTCTGCGCTTTTATTCCCGATGGATTGGTCGAGCCCGGCAAACGCTTTACCTTCGGCTACAAGATCCGCTCGATGCATGATGGCTTGTCATTGCACCGGCTGGGCCATGTGCGTGAAACCTATAATGCGCCAGCGGGCGCGCTCGGCGGGCACGAGCAAATGCTCGATCATTCACGCCGTTTCATTGTCGATTTTACCGGCGGCGATCTCGCTTATTACCTGAAACATCCTGATCTCGTGCGCATCGTGGCCTCGGCGCAGAAATCGCAGCTGGTGCGCTCGTTCCTGATCCCGCATCCCAAGATCAATGGCTTCCGTGCCATGATCGATGTCAGGCTTGAAAAGGATACGGTCGGCACGTTCCAGTGTTTCCTGCAGGCCGACGGCAAGCCGGTCACGGAAAACTGGCAATATTCGTGGCGCATCTACGGCTTCTGACGGGGACTATTCAGCCCCGTCAGGCCTGAGTGAGCGACAGATGTCAGCTCTTGGGCTCGTTGGTGACGTCTTTCAATCCCCAGCCGAGCATATCGACTTCATGGCTTGCGAGCTTGAAGTCGAAACCTTCCATTTTCGCGCGCAGATCGTCGGCCTCCGCCTTGCCTGCATCTGAGGTCGCCTCGACCTTGAAGCGCACCCAGCCATCGGCCAATTCACCGATGCTCGTGTAAGTGATGCGATAGCCTTTGCGCGAGACGACGACCATGCGCCGTGCATCGGCCTTGGCCTCGCCTGTCACTTTGCGCACGTCCTGGAAAGAAATCGGATCGACCATAAAGGACAGGCGCATCAGCTTGCTGGAATCGCCCTCGCGTCCTTCCGGAGTATTAGCGAGTTTGATGTCATCACCCTGTTTGGCGGAGACAGTATGGATTTCATCCAGCCCGCCGCCCGACATGTGAATGCTTTCCAGCGCGTCGCGCTGGACATTGACCAGATTGATTTCAAACCAGGCCGCATGCGGGATCGGTACGCGCACTTCGCCGCGCGCAACCCAAGTCTGTTTCTGATCGGGCAGACGCACGAAAGTGCCACCGCGCGCGCCGCCAACCGTATTGTCGCGATTGCCGACCGTCACACGGGCCAGCACGCCGCCCCTGGCATCATGCAAGGTCACATCGCGCCCGGCCGTCTCAGGCGCTCCACCGGGCTCTGCAAGTCCGAGATCGCCATAACGGGCAGGATCGGAGGTCTTGGTTTCCTCAAAGGACAGCATGGATGCCCCAGCCACGAGATCGCGATAGGCCTCAGGCTTTACCGGATAACCGGAATCGCGATCGAAGAAACCATTCTCCCGCCGCTCGACGACAAAGGTCTTTTCAAAGTCGCGAATGGTGACTGACGCGACATCATTGGCGCGCTGGGTGAGGCCCGGAAACATGGCCTCGCCACGGCGATCGGTTGCAAAACCTTGCGGCCCGCTGCGCAGAGCCACAGAAGTTGCGCCCACTGCGGCGACGGCGAGAACCGCGAGAATGCCGACTTGCTTGACGTTCATGACCGGCTCTCCCTCAGGCTTGTTTCACAGGCAGGCTGCGCGAGCGCCGCCGATAGGCAAGGAAAAGGGCGATGATCACAACAAGGACCGGCACACCGGCGACATTGATCGCGATCATCTGGTTTTTCAGACTCGTGACTTCGCTGCGCAGGGCAAATTGCGTGGCGCGCAATTCCTCGCGCGTCGCCAAAACTTCCGAGCGGAACTTTTCAATCGTCTGAACCTGTTCGCGGGTCAGCACTTCCGTGCCCTTCTGTGCACCGCGCCCGAGCTCTTGCAACTTCTGCTCCGCGTCTTTCAGCTTTTCCTGCAGGGATTGCTCTTTCGCACGATAACGCAGATTGGCTTCCTGCTCGATCTGCTGGATGAGCTCGAACGGGCGCCAGGACACGCCGCGCCCGCGCAGATCGGCAAGCAGGACGCCGCCGACCATTTGCTCAACCGCATTGACGACGAAATCGCCATTGTTCGCGAAAGCCTGAGCCACTTCGGAGCCGAGAACATTGCGGCGCTGAATCCAGGTGCGATCCATCAGCATGTCGGCATCACCAACGAGGATGACATTCACCGGCTTGGCATTCTTGGTGAGCGAGTCACCCGTGACGCCCTCAGGCGCTTTGGGGAATGCGCTTTCCAGCGTGCCTGACAGACGCGCGGCAATGACCGGGGGATTTGGCCCCGGCTCGATCTTCACCAGCAAAGTACGAAGATCGATCGTGCGCTCGCGCATGGAATCGACTGGCAGAATGCCGGCCTT
>CANHAW010000046.1 GCA_947458675.1 Beijerinckiaceae bacterium | reverse complement strand
AGGAAGCGGCGGGAGAGCGTTTGACCTCGTTGGTGGGTTATACTCTTTCGTATAATTCGCTCGATAGCCGCAAGAATCCCTCGCAGGGATTCTACGGCGAAGTCCGGCAGGATTTGGCCGGTCTGGGCGGTGATGCAAAGTTCATCCGCTCGTCCTTCGACACCCGTTATTATTATCCCCTTTATGATGATGTGATCGGATTTTTCCGCCTGCAGGGTGGCAATATCACGGGTTATGGCGACGCCAAGCTGCGAATTATCGACAATTTCAATCTCGGACCGGGCCTCGTGCGCGGTTTTGCACCAGGCGGTCTTGGCCCGCGTGACGTGACGGATACGAACAATCTGCGTGGCGGCGGCGTGGGTGGTACGAACTACATCGGCGGCACGATCGAAGCTCAGTTCCCGATCCTCGGACTGCCGAAAGAGATCGGCCTCAAGGGCGCGCTCTTCGCGGATGCGGGAACGCTCTTCGGCTATAAGGGCACACGCGATTTCAGTGCTCTGGGTGGCGCTGGTTGGGACCCGGCCACGAGCACGTGTACCTCTCAGAGCGGGAACCCCAATTACACGCAGGCCAACTGCATTACCGTGCAGGATTCGCACAAGATCCGGTCGTCTGTCGGCGCCTCGGTCCTCTGGGCATCGCCGCTCGGCCCGATCCGCTTCGATTATGCCTGGGTCATTTCGAAGGATCGTTACGACCAGACACAGGCGTTCCGCTTCTCGGGCGGCACGTCCTTCTGATCGGTTTCCGGCCGGGCCGGAATGCAAATCAAGCCTGCGTCGGCAATCCCGGCGCAGGCTCTTTTTTCGAGAGCAAAGCCGGCGTAGCGTCGGCTTGCTTGAGAAGAGTGAGGCAATCGATGGGCGAACCGGTTTTCTTCCGGCGCGCGGGCTCGCTGAGCGTCGGCGAGATCGTTGAACTGACGGGCGCGAAACTGCTGCGCGATTTCGATCTCGCCGCGTCTGTGGATACGATTGCGCCGCTCGATCAGGGCGTTCCCGGAACGCTCGTTTTTCTCGACAATCCAAAATATGCCGACCAGGTGCGCTTGACGCGCGCCAGCGCCTGCCTCGTCTCGCAGCGCTATGCGGACCGCGTGCCCGAGACAACGGCCGCTTTGGTGACGCCTGAGCCGTATGCGGCCTGCGCCAAAGTCTCAGCGCGTCTGTTTCCAGATTCCATGCGTCCCGGTTCGGTCTTTGGCGGGTCTGGAATATCGCCGGGTGCCTATATCCATCCCGAGGCTCGCCTTGAGTCCGGCGTGACAGTTGATCCTGGTGCGGTGATCGGTCCGCGTGCCGAAATTGGCGAAGGCAGCGTGATCGGACCCAATGCCGTGATCGGTCCCGATGTGCGGATCGGCCGGGAATGTTCGATTGGTCCGCATTCGACCATTCTTTATGCGCTGATCGGCGACCGCGTGATCATCCATCCCGGTGTGCGCATTGGGCAGGACGGTTTTGGTTTCGCCATGTCGGCGCGCGGCCATTTGAAAGTGCCGCAAATTGGGCGCGTCATCGTCCAGAACGATGTCGAGATCGGTGCCAATACGAGTATCGATCGCGGCGCCAACCGCGATACAGTGATCGGCGAGGGCACCAAGATCGACAATCTGGTTCAGATTGGACATAACGTAACCATCGGACGCCATTGCGTAATCGTGTCTCAGGTTGGAATTTCGGGGTCGACCGATATCGGCGATTTCGTTGTCATCGGGGGACAGGTGGGAATTTCCGGACATTTGAAGATCGGCATGGGGGCGCAAATCGGCGCCCAATCCGGTGTGATGGCCGATATTCCTGCGGGCGCGAAATTCATCGGTTCGCCGGCACGCCCCGCGCGCGAGTTCATGCGCGAAGTGGCGACATTGTCGAAACTCGCCGGGCGCAAGTCCGGGCCGGATGAAGACACAAAAGTTTAAGCTGGCGCCGTGCAAGCGGGCCGCCGAAGGATGGAAGACATGACAGAAGCCGCAGTTCGATCACTTGAAACTGTCGATATCATCAAGCTGCTCGCATCGCTGCCGCATCGCTATCCGTTTCTGCTGGTGGATCGCATCATCGAATGCGATGGCGATGAGAGCTGCATTGGCATCAAGAATGTCACGTTCAATGAGCCGCAATTCCAGGGACATTTCCCCGAACAGCCCGTCATGCCGGGTGTGTTGCTGATCGAGGGCATGGCCCAGACAGCGGGTGCTCTTTGTGTGAATGCATCCAAAACGCGCAGGCCGAAGATCGTCTATTTCATGACGATCAATAATGCGAAATTCCGCAAGCCGGTTGTGCCCGGCGATCGCGTCGAATTCCATATGAAGAAGATCAATCAGCGCCGTAACATGTGGTGGTATCAGGGCACGGCGAAAGTGGACGGGCAGGTGGTCTGCGAGGCAGAGGTGAGCGCCATGCTCGTCACCGAGGACAAGGGAGCCTGACTTGGGCGATATTTCGCACACGCCGCCGCCGCGCCGCACGCCGATTGGCGTGCATCCCAGCTCCGTCATCGATCCCGGCGCAAAGCTTGGCAAGGATGTCGCAATCGGTCCGTTCTGCCATGTCGGGGCTGATGTCACGATCGGCGACAATGTCGAATTGCTGTCGCATGTCGCAATTGCCGGGCGCACAAGCATTGGTGCGCGCACGCGCATCTTTCCTTTCGCCTCCATCGGACATGAGCCGCAGGATCTCAAATTTCATGGCGAGGAAAGCGTTCTTCTGATCGGCGAAGATTGCCTGATCCGCGAAGGCGTGACGATGAATCCGGGCACGGAAGGCGGCGGGCTGAAGACGATTGTCGGAAATCGCTGCACGTTTCTCGCCAATTCCCATGTCGCGCATGATGTGCAGATGGGCGATAATGTCATCCTGTCCAACAATGTGATGATTGCCGGACATTGCCGTCTTGGCTCATTCGTGATTGTGGGCGGCGGTGCGGCCATGCATCAATTCGTGCGCGTCGGCGACCATGCTTTCATCGGTGGCATGGCTGGACTTGAGAATGATGTCATTCCTTACGGCATGGCTTTGGGCAATCGCGCCAATCTCGCAGGGCTCAATCTGATCGGCCTGAAGCGGCGCGGTTTTTCACGCGAATCCATTCACGATCTGCGCCGCGCCTATCGGCTGCTCTTTGCGCAGGAAGGCACGCTCAAGGAGCGCGTCGAAGATGTGGCTGCAGAGTTTGCCACGCATCCGCAGGTTCATGAGATTCTCGATTTCATTCGCGAAGGCGGCGATCGCGCCATTTGCACGCCGCGCGAGGTTCGAGATTCCGCCGCGTGAACGCGCCTTCGCGTCCAGTGAAAATCTTCATTGTCGCGGGCGAAGAATCCGGCGATCAGCTCGGCTATAAATTGATGCGCGCTTTGCGCGCGCGCCGTTCCGACATTGTCTTTTCAGGCGTTGGCGGCAAAGCCATGACAGGGGAGGGGCTCACCAGCCTCTTTCTGCAGGACGATATTGCCGTCATGGGTTTTGTGCCGGTGATCCGCAGATTGCCTTTGCTGCTGCGGCGCATTTCGCAAACCGCGCAGGCGGCCATTGCTGAAAATCCCGATGTTGTGGTGATCATCGACAGTCCGGATTTTACCCATCGCGTCGCACGCATTGTGCGCAAGGCCGCACCTTCAATTCCCATTGTCGATTATGTGAGCCCGACCGTCTGGGCATGGCGGCCCGGCCGTGCGCGCAAAATGCGTGCTTATGTCGATCATCTGCTCGCACTCCTGCCGTTCGAACCGCGTGTGCATGCTGAGCTTGGCGGCCCTTCATGCACCTATGTCGGCCATCCTTTGATCGAACGCCTTGGTGATTATCGCCCCGCGCAGAATGAGCCAGGTTTGCGTGAGCAGATGCCCCCGACGCTGCTTGTGCTGCCCGGTTCGCGGCGGTCCGAAATTGCGCGGCTCTTGCCCGTCTTTGGCGAAACTCTGGCGCAACTCGTGGCGCAATATGGCCCCGTCAAAGCAGTGCTTCCGGCGGTTGATCATCTGGCTGATGATATTTCGCGACATGTCGAGAGCTGGCCGGTGCGACCTGAGATTGTGCGCGGGCATGAGAATAAATTGCGCGCCTTTCGCGCTGCGCGTGCGGCACTTGCTGCCTCTGGAACGGTGACGCTGGAACTGGCACTTGCCGGCGTGCCGACAGTTGCAGCCTATCGCGTCAGTCGGCTTGAAGAAGAAATCATCAAGCGCGTCGTGCTTGTCTCCTCAGCGCTTTTGCCAAACATTATTCTTGGCGAGAAAATCGTTCCTGAATTTTTGCAGGATGCGGCCTCGCCAAAGAATCTCTCTGCAGCTCTCTTGCCGCTGATCTCAGGTGGCGAGCAACGCGAGGCGCAATTGGCGGCTCTCGCGCGCATCGATGAAATCATGCGTCTGCCAGCCGGTCAGAGCCCCAGCGAAAAGGCAGCCGAAATCGTGCTGCACTATGTGAAGCGCTGATCGCCCACAAATGGCTGCGTGAAACAAAAAAGCGCCCCGAAGGGCGCTTTTCTGCATTTGATAGTTGAAGCGACTTAGCGCTTGCTGACCGGCACATAATCGCGCTTGGGCGCGCCTGTGTAGAGCTGGCGCGGACGACCGATCTTCTGCGTCGGATCCTCGATCATTTCCTTCCACTGCGCGATCCAGCCGACGGTGCGGGCGACGGCGAAGAGAACGGTGAACATGGAGGTCGGGAAGCCCATCGCCTTCAGCGTGATGCCCGAATAGAAATCGACATTCGGATAGAGCTTCTTCTCGATGAAATATTCATCCGACAGAGCAATGCGCTCGAGTTCGATGGCGACTTCGAGAAGCGGCTCATCCTTGACGCCGAGTTCGGCCAAAACTTCATGGCAGGTCTTCTGCATGATTTTGGCGCGCGGATCGTAGTTTTTATAGACACGATGACCGAAGCCCATCAGGCGGAACGGATCGTTCTTGTCCTTCGCCTTTTTGACGAATTCGGGAATGCGATCGACGGTGCCGATCTCGGAGAGCATTTTCAGCGCGGCTTCATTCGCGCCGCCATGCGCGGGGCCCCAGAGGCAGGCAATGCCGGCAGCGATACAGGCGAATGGATTTGCCCCGGAAGAGCCAGCCAGACGCACAGTCGATGTCGAAGCATTCTGCTCGTGATCGGCATGGAGGATGAAGATCCGGTCAAGCGCGCGCGCAAGCACGGGATTGATCTTGTAATCCTCGCAAGGCACGGCGAAGCACATGTTGAGGAAGTTCGCCGTATAGTCGAGCGAGTTCTTCGGATAAACGAACGGCTGACCGATTGTGTATTTATAGGCCATGGCCGCAAGCGTCGGCACTTTGGCGATCATGCGCATGGAGGCAATCATGCGCTGCTGCGGATCGCTTATGTCGGTCGAGTCGTGATAGAAGGCGGCAAGCGCGCCCACGGCGGCGACCATGACGGCCATCGGATGCGCATCGCGGCGGAAGCCCTGGAAGAAGCGGGCCATCTGCTCATGCACCATTGTGTGGCGCGTGACGCGATAATCGAAATCCTGTTTCTGCGCGGCGGTCGGCAATTCCCCGTAAAGCAGCAGATAGCAGGTTTCGAGAAAGTCGCCGTGTTCGGCAAGCTGGTCGATGGGAAAGCCGCGATGCAGCAGAACGCCCTCATCGCCATCAATGTAGGTGATGCCGGATTCGCAGCTTGCGGTGGAGGTGAAGCCCGGATCGAAAGTGAACGCGCCCGTCTGAGCGTAGAGCTTGCTGATGTCGATGACATCGGGGCCAATCGAACCCGACTTGACGGGCATTTCGACGGTCTTGCCGCCGAGGGTAACTGAACCGGTCTTCGCGCTCATGGGGATGCCTTTTTTCTCTTATGCAACCGGCGCCGGCGACAGTCGTTCAGCGCCCCGGATGCGACTTTATTGCGCTGCAGAACAGCTATCGCATCCACGCGCCCTGTTCAAGGCGGGAAAAGAGGCGATGCATCCACGCGGTTCCCTTGTTTACAGCAACTTACGCAACGGACTGGTCGCGAAGGCGGCTTAAACTTTCGTCGCGCCCAAGAACTTCAAGCACATCGAAAATGCCCGGAGACACGCCCCGGCCGGTCAAGGCGGCGCGCAGGGGCTGGGCAACCTGGCCGAGTTTCGCTGCGGTTTCTTCGGCGTAGATGCGCACAGCAGCCTCGGTGGCTTCGGCGGTCCAATTTTCCACCTTCTCGAGCCGGGCAATCAGGGCGGGTAGATGCTCGCGGCCCTTGGCGAGGATTTCCTGCGCCTTGGCGTCCATGTCGAGGGGGCGCTGGGCATAGAGGAAGCGCGCGCCTTCGAGCAGTTCGACGAGCGTCTTGGCGCGCTCCTTCAGGCCCGGCATGGCCTTTTCGAGTTTGGCGCGCAAATCCGCATCGAGGCGCGCTTGCAGGGCCTCGCCGCCCGCCAGATAGGGCAATGTGTCGATGAGCGCCTGCGTCAGCTGCGCATCGGGCGTGGCGCGCATGTAATGGCCGTTCATATTCTCGAGCTTGACGAGATCGAAACGCGCCGCCGAACGGCCGACCTGCGCCAGATCGAAGGCGCCGACCATGTCTTCGGTGGAGAAGAATTCGCGGTCGCCCTGGCTCCAGCCCAGGCGCACGAGATAATTGCGCAGGGCATCGGGAAGAAAACCAAGCGCACGATATTGCTCGACGCCCAGCGCGCCATGGCGCTTCGACAATTTGGCGCCATCCTGTCCATGGATGAGGGGGATATGCGCCATGATCGGCACATTCCAGCCGAGCGCCTCATAGATCTGCTTTTGCCGCGCGGCATTGGTGAGATGGTCGTCGCCGCGGATGATATGGGTCACGGCCATGTCGTGATCGTCGACCACAACGGCGAGCATATAGGTCGGCGTGCCGTCCGAGCGCAGAAGCACGAGATCGTCGAGATCCTTGTTGGGGAAAGTGACGCGGCCCTGCACCTTGTCATCGATGAGGGTCTCGCCCTCTTTCGGCGCTTTCAGGCGGATGACGGCCTTGCGACCTTCCGCAATCGCATCCTGCTCGGCCTGCGTGCCGCCTAGATCGCGCCAGCGCCCGTCATAGCGCGGCGGGCGGCCTTCCTTGCGGGCCAGTTCGCGCATTTCGGTGAGCTCTTCCGCGCTCGCATAGCATTTATAGGCGAGGCCCTTGGCCAGAAGCTCATGGGCCACTTCGGCATGGCGCGAGGCGCGGGCGAATTGATAGATCGTCTCGCCATCCCATTGGAGGCCGAGCCAGTCGAGCCCGTCGATAATGGCGGCAATGGCCTCGTTCGTGGAGCGCTCGCGGTCCGTATCCTCGATGCGAAGGAGCATTTTCCCGCCGTGGTGGCGGGCAAACAGCCAGTTGAACAGGGCCGTACGCGCACCCCCGATATGCAGAAAACCCGTGGGAGACGGGGCGAAACGCGTGACGACGGTCTCAGTCATGAAGCTTGGCCTGTTGGTCATGGTGTTCAAAGCGTCCGGTCGTGTAGCATAGGCCTGCGCGGGGCGGGAGTGTCATTGAGCCTGGCGGCGCTTTGTTTCGAAAGGGGCCGGCCATGGCGGGGGCGCTGGGCGGCAGTCATGTGGGAGATGTTGCACCGGGCCTGACAGGCGCCGGCTCTGTGTCGGCGCGTCCCGCCCGGCGCAGCGATCTCGCAGGCCTCGTGCGGGCCCACCTCGCCGCCATGCTGGCGCGGGAAGTCGCTGACAGGCGGCTTTTTCTCTGGCTGCCGGTCTTTTTCCTGATCGGGATCCTCGCCTATTTCGCAGCACCCCGCGAACCGGGGCTTGCCGCGCCGCTGGTGGGCGCAGCGACCTTCGGTGCTCTTGCTGTTCTGGCCCAAGCGCGGGGCGCAATGGGTTTGGCGCGGATTGGTTTGGCAGCGGCTTTTCTCTTCGCCGGCTTTGCTGCGGGTGTTTTGCGCAGCGCCACTTCGGGCGGGCCGGTGCTGGACGGGATCAAGGTCGCCAGCGTCACGGCCTATATTGAGACGCTTGATGACCGGCGCGGCGGAGCGCGTTTGTTGCTGCGCCCATTCTCGATTGACGGTGTGGCGCGCGAAAAACTGCCGGAGCGTTTGCGCGTTACCATTCGCCATTCAGATGGGCTGGCGGCAGGTCAGACCATTCGCGCAGTCATGCGGCTTATTCCACCGGCTGAGCCGGCTGAGCCCGGCGGTTATGATTTTTCGCGCGAGGCTTATTTTGCCGGCATTGGCGCGGTCGGCAGCATTGTGTCGCGTGTTGAATTTGTGCCCGACATGGATGCGCCCATGTCTGCGCGCATCAATGCAGCGATCGATCGCGC
Organism: Beijerinckiaceae bacterium; assembly: GCA_947458675.1. Lineage (GTDB taxonomy): Bacteria > Pseudomonadota > Alphaproteobacteria > Rhizobiales > Beijerinckiaceae > Terripilifer. Next base: position 1,632 of record CANHAW010000046.1, on the reverse strand, counting down.
GCGCAACGATCTCACCTATCGTATTGCGCGCACGATTGGCGGTGAGAAAGGTGCGCTGGCCGCAGCACTCGTCACCGGCAAACGCGGCCTCATCAGCGAGGAGACCAATGAGGCTTTGCGCGGCGCAGGCATTTATCATGTCGTGTCGATTTCCGGCCTGCACATGGTGCTTGCCGCAGGTCTCTTCATGTGGAGCCTGCGCGCGTTGCTGGCACTCTCGCCCGCCATTGCTCTGCGCTATCCGGTCAAAAAGATCGCGGCCGGTTTTGCGATTGTCGGCGCTTTTGCCTATTGCATTTTTGCCGGTTCGGAAGTGGCGACCGAAAGATCGCTGATCATGATCTCCCTCATGCTGGGGGCTGTGCTTTTCGACCGCCCGGCATTGTCGATGCGCAATCTTGCGCTTGCTGCACTGATCGTCATGGCGCGCGAGCCTGAAACTATTCTCGGGCCGAGTTTCCAAATGTCATTTGGCGCCGTCGCCGCCATGATTGCTTTGTTTGAGCGCAGTCCGGGGCAGGGGCGTGGTGAGCGCCCGCCGGGTCTTGCCGGTCGCATCGGTAAAGCGCTGCTGATCATGCTGGCGACGACTTTTATCGCCGGGCTTGCGACGGGGCCATTCGCCAGTTTTCATTTCCACCGCGTCAATCCCTATTCGATCATCGGCAATGCTTTTGCTTTGCCGCTGGTCGAATTCATTGTCATGCCGGCTGCGCTTCTGGGTGTGATCGCCGGCCCCTTCGGTCTTGATGCGCCCATCTGGACGCTGATGGGCTGGGGTGTTGGCCATATGCTCGATCTGTCGAAATCAGTCGCGGGTCTGTCCGGATCGACGCGTCATTTGCAGGCCTTTGGCGTCGGCGCGCTGCTTGCCATGTCTTTCGGTTTTGTCTGGATCGTGCTGTGGCGCAGCGCGATCCGCTTATGCGGCGTGCCCATCGTTTTGATGGGTCTATGGCAGGCGAGCCAGTTCCAGCCGCCCGATATGATTGTCGATGCGGGCGCACGAAGCATTGCCCTGCGCAGCTTTTCGGGACGTTTCGATATTATCAACGGGCAGGGGAATGATTTTGCCGTTTCGCAATGGTTGCTCGGCGATGGCGATGCGCGCAAAGCCGGCAGTGCCGATCTGGCGGGCCGCACTCGTTGCGATGCTTCGGGCTGTATTGGGCAATTGCTTGACGGGCGCACCATTGGCCTTGCGCTGCAGCCCGCAGCCCTGATGGAGGATTGCCGGCGCGTCGATATATTGATCACGCGTTTGCGTGTCGATGCGCGGTGTCAGGGGCCGGAGCTTGTTCTGGACGGCGCACATTTCGCCGGTCATGGCGCAACCGAATTGCGGTTGATGCCCGATGGTGCGCTGGCGATGAAAACAAGCCGCGCGCCTGACATGGAGCGGCCGTGGTTTGCGAGAAAACCGGAGCGATTTACGCGCGCACCAGCGCCGCGCGGCGATGGCGCGGGCAATGGGCGTGAGGCTCAAGACGGGGACCACGATCCGCGCGCTTTTCTTGAGTGAGCACAATTGCGAGGAGCGAAGCGACGCGGCAATCCATCTTGCGTGCGGCGAAACTGGATAGATTCGCTCGCAATGACGATATCAATATTTGCGGATGAGGCTCACCAGCT
>CANHAW010000045.1 GCA_947458675.1 Beijerinckiaceae bacterium | reverse complement strand
AATTCCCATGGCGGCAATGTTGCGATCATGGATCACGTTGCGCGCGAATTGCGCCGGCGTTTTGGCATGTTTGTCGTCATCTGCTCCTGGACGCGCTTTGGCTATCCCGATGAGCTGTTCAGCGCGCCCGAGCGCGCCCATGGCATTCATGGCGGCGATATTGAAACATCGCTGATGATGGCCTTTCGCCCCGATCTTGTGCGCGAAGAAGAATGCGCTGATTTCCAAAGCGCCAATGTCGAGATGGAACGCTCTTTCCTGTGGCTGCGGGCTCATGGCGGCATCGGCTTTGGCTGGATGTCGCAGGATCTGTCGGCATCAGGCGCTATGGGCAATGCGGAGCAGGCGAGGCCTGAGAAAGGCGAGGCCAGCGCCGATTATGGCGCGACGGCCTTCATCGAATTGCTGCAGGATATTGAGGCTTTCGATCTCGCGCGGCTCGCCGACGGACCGCTGGATTAGCGCAAGGGTTTTTCGAATTTCAGCGCTGCGCCGCCGTCCTCGTACCAATCTTTTTCCATGCCGGTCTGGACATAGCCGTTCTTTTGATAGAGGGCGATGGCACGCTTGTTGGTCTTGCGCACTTCCAGCGCAAACACATGGCATTTTTTCTTGCGCGCAATTTCTTCGCTGGCTTCCAGAAGCAACCGGCCAATGCCGCGTCCAGCCGATGTCTTGTCAACGGCGATGGAATAGAGGCGGCCGATTTTGGAGCCCTTGCGCAGACCGACAAGCGCATAACCTGTAATGGTGTTTTGCTCTTCCGCCACGATCATGGCGGCGGAGGGCACTTGCATGTAGCGCCGCAGCGATGGCCGCGAGAGCTGGTCGGAATCGAAAACGCTCCATTCGATCTCTTCGATGCGGTTGAGATCGCGGATCTGCGCCTTGCGAATGCGCGGCGCCACTTTTATTCGGCGCGCCACGGATAGGTCCATGTCTCGCTCAGCGCGCGATTGCCCGCCTTCAGATAGGCGCGCAGGTCGGTCGTCTGGCCGGGTGGCACTTGAATGTCGAAGGAGGCGCGGAAGCCGCCGGTCTGGGGATTATGCAGAACCGAACTGCGCGTGATCGTGCCCGCACTCGTCGAGGGCACGATTTCGACCGCTTCAGGCTGCGACTGGAAATAGCGCAATTCGCCGCCGGCGAAATCGATGATGAAACGCCGCGAGCCCGGCGCAATCGGCTCGTTCGAGCCCAAAGCGCGCGGGGGATTTTGATAGGTTGCAATCGCGCGCGCGCTCGGCGAGAGGCGACGCATGTCGAGGCATGATGTCAGGCGATAGCTGAAGGACAGAGGCTTGCCCGGCTCAACAGGCTGACTGGGGCTCCAGCCGACAAAAATATTGTTGCTGCGGTGATCGGCGGCGGGCTTTTCGATCAATTCGATCCGGCCCTCGCCCCAGCCCTCGCGCGGCTCGATCCAATAGCTCGGCCGCATTTCGAAATTATGTTCGAGATCCTGATAATTTTCAAAATTGCGGTCGCGCTGCAAAAGGCCAAAGCCGCGTGTGTCGCGATCGAGGAAGCTCGAGAGACTTTGCTGGTCGGGATTGCGCAAGGGGCGCCACAGCCATTCGCCATGGCCGGTATTGATGAGCAAGCCGTCGGAATCGTGCACCTCCGGCCGAAAATCCTGCGTGAAGCGCCGGTCATTTTCGCCGCTCAGGAATAGCGAGGAGAGAGGCGCAATGGCAAGTCTCGCCACCGGGCGGCGCGGATAAATGGTCATCCGCACGTCGAGAATCGTGTCAATGCCCGGAGTCAATTCGAAGCGATAGGCGGCGGTGACGGATTCGCTGTCGAGCAGCGCGTAGAAGATTGTCTTTTCCGCGCCGGCCTCGGGCGTCTCGATCCAGAATTCGTGGAAATTCGGCGCTTCCTCATTCTCGCTGCCCGGATTGACGCCGAGCCCCATGGCCGACATGCCGTAGCGCTGGCCGCGCCCGAGCATGCGAAAGCCGTTGGCGCCGAGAAAGGCGATGATCTCATCCATGCCGCGTGGATCGTTCAGCGGGTAATGCAGGCGAAAGCCGGCAAAGCCGAGATTGATGGGCAGGGGCTTGTCGAATTTCGTCCGGCCGTAATCAAACAGGCCGGCAGCATAGGGAATGGGCGAGGCAATGCCCTCGCGGATAATGTTGATCGTGACCGCCCGGCGGTAGAGATGGCCGAGATGGAAGGTCTGCAGGCGGAAGGGCGATCCGCCATTGCCGGCGAAAAAAGAACGCTCGCCGCGGAAGCGGATCTCGCGCCAGGCCTGGAAATCGAGTTTCTGCAAGGCCTCGGGCAGGGCTGGCGCAGGCGCGAAAGCGGCGGCTGCCAGATCGCGGGCGCGACGTTGCACCTCTTCGAAACTGAAGCGCGGCGGCGTCGGCTGGGCGGGCTGCTGGGCAAGGGCAAGTGAGGGTCCGAAGGGCGCGCCGGCAAGGCCGGCCGCTCCGGCGGCAATGAGTCGGTTCAGGGCACGGCGAGTGAAATCCGGCATGTGTCGGCCTGGTGATGGGCGCAAGGTTTTGGCGCCTCAGACGAGTAATGCCCTTTCAGTACAGCTGCAAGCGGGCTTTGCCGGCGCCACGAGCTTGGCTTTTTCGCAACACTCCTGACCTGTGTGAGGGTTTTCCGAAAAAAATTCCGCTGGGAGCAAAAAAAATCTTGCACCGGGGTCCAGAATGCATATTTTCCGGCTTGCCCAATTTCGCACGTGCCTGTGGTCGTGTGTCGGTTGGCGGGGATCCGGACAAGAGGCCGGTCACTCGTCAGTAAAAGCCGGCAGCCGGAGCGAACCGGCGAACCCCGCCAAACGGGGGACGCGACTTAAAGCAACGACGGACCGGGCTTTTTCGTCTCTGTCGGCCCTCCAAAGGCCGACGTACCGAAGAGGCTTGTCTTTCTTGCCGGGCGTGCGGAGCGGGAGCTCATCCCATTCCAAACGATGGCCACTAAAACCTTGGACGGCGGTTTCCGCTATCCGGGGCAGACGTGTCCACGGCGCAGCACCCGATCGCCCGCTCGTCGGCTGAACCTTCAGTCGATGTGCATGCGGTCACGGTTGGCGGTTTTTGACTCTCGGCGTCTCCAAAGCGCAGGGGCTCAGGCATCGCCTTCCACGAAGCCACATCGTTTAAGGCGCGAGACCCGCGCCCTTCGAGGGGATGCCGCGATGACCAACCGTATCATCGATTTTCTGCGCGACCGACGCGAGCGAGGTCTCGACGAGGGACCATGCATGGTCCTCGACCTCGACGTCGTGCGTGACAATTACTCCGCCTTCGCAAAGGCGCTTCCCGACACGCGCGTATTCTACGCCGTGAAGGCCAATCCTGCTCCCGAAGTGCTGAAGCTGCTCGCCAGCCTCGGCTCCTGCTTTGACACGGCTTCCGTTGTCGAGGCCCAGCAGGCTCTGGCTGCGGGCGCCACGCCTGACCGCATTTCCTTTGGCAATACGATCAAGAAGGAGCGCGACATTGCGCGCGCCTACGAGCTCGGCATTCGCCTCTATGCGGTCGATTGCGAGGCGGAAGTCGAGAAGGTTGCGCGCGCCGCTCCGGGCTCGCGCGTCTTCTGCCGCATCCTGTGCAATGGCGAGGGCGCCGAATGGCCGCTGTCGCGCAAATTCGGTTGCGCGCCGGAAATGGCGGGCCGCGTGCTCGAGCACGCCCATCGCCTCGGCCTTGTCGCCTATGGCCTGTCGTTCCACGTCGGTTCGCAGCAGCGCAACCCGCGCATGTGGGATGCGGCGCTGAAATCGTCGGCCGATATTTTCCGCGATCTTGCGGAGCGCGGCATCCATCTGTCGATGGTCAATCTCGGCGGTGGCTTCCCGACAAAATATCTGAAGGACGTTCCGGCGGTGAAGGCTTACGGCCAGTCGATTTTCAAATCGCTGCGCAAGCACTTCGGTAACCGGATCCCCGAGACGATCATCGAGCCCGGTCGCGGCATGGTCGGCAATGCCGGCATGATCGAGGCGGAAGTCGTGCTCATCTCGAAGAAGGCCGATGATGATCAGGTGAAATGGGTCTATCTCGATATTGGCAAGTTCAACGGTCTTGCCGAGACAATGGATGAGATGATCCGCTATCCGATCCGCACCGACTTCGATGGCGATGAGCTGGAGCCCTGTGTTCTGGCGGGTCCGACCTGCGATTCGGTGGACGTGCTTTACGAGAAGGATCCCTATCTCCTTCCCGTGAGCCTCGAGATTGGCGCAAAAGTGCTGATCGAGGGAACCGGCGCTTACACGACCACCTATTCGGCGGTCGAGTTCAACGGTTTCCCGCCGCTCAAGTCCTATGTGATCTGACCTCGTTTCATACGAGGTCTGCCATCATTTCCCCCCAGTCCCGGACGGCCGCTGCGCGCGTGAGTGCGCAGCCGGTGCGAGGGTCGCCGTCTGACCTCCAGAGAGGCTGCGATGACCTATGTCTGCATGCAAGATTTCCACGCCGCCGCCGAATTGTCGCTCGCGATCCGCGACGAGACTTTCGCCGACATTGACGCGCGCGAGCGCTTGCTCGATGCGGCCTTCGGCCCTGCGCGTTTTGCAAAAACCTGCGAGCGTTTGCGCGAAGGTCGCGCGCCGGCGCGCCGTTTGGCGCTGGTGGCCTGTCTGGGCGAGCGCCTCGTTGGCACAATCCGCTTCTGGCATATCCAGGCGGGCGATCGTCCGGCATTGCTGCTCGGGCCGGTTGCGGTCAATGCAGAATTTCGTTCGCTCGGGATCGGCCGCAAGCTGATCGCCGAGGGGCTCTTTCGTGCCGTGCAGCAGGGACACAAGGCTGTCATCCTTGTTGGCGATGCTCCCTACTACAATCCGCTCGGCTTCGAGCGGGCGCTGACGCGGGGTCTCGCGCTGCCGGGTCCCGTGGAGGAGGAGCGCTTTCTGGGCCTCGAACTGGCAACAGGCGCGCTTGCAGGCGCTCAGGGCCGCGTCATTGCCGCCGGTCCACGCATCTCGCGCGTGAAGATAAGTGAAAATACGGGGGCTCTTCGCCGCGCCGCTTGATCATTGGGTCGGGCTTTGCTTTGAAGCAGGCCTGAAATTCGGGAATGTCGCGCCGCGTCCCCTGGACGCGGCGCATGTTTTTAGCGGTTCAGCGCCGCGTATGAGGAGACACGTAATGTCGCAATGGCCTGTGCATGGCACGATTTCCGGCCCCATCGTCATGATCGGCTTCGGCTCGATCGGCCGCGGTACGCTGCCGCTCATCGAGCGTCATTTCAAATTCGACAAGAAGCGCTTCACGGTGATCGATCCTGAAGACAAGGATCGCGGCCTGCTCGATGAACGTGGCATCCGTTTCATTCAGGAACGTGTGACGCGCGACAATTATATCGATCTGCTGAAACCCTTGTTGACGACGGGCAAAGGCCAGCCCTTCCTCGTCAATCTCTCGGTTGAAGTGTCGTCCACTGCAATCATGGAGCTCTGCCACGAAATCGGTGCGCTCTATATCGATACAGTTGCTGAGCCATGGCCGGGTTTTTATACGGATACGAGCCTGACGGTGTCGCAGCGTTCCAATTATGCTTTGCGCTATGGCGTGCTCGATCTGCGCGAAAAGCTGAAGAGCGGGCCGACGGCCGTGTCCTGTTGCGGCGCCAATCCGGGCATGGTCTCGTGGTTCGTCAAACAGGCGCTTCTCAATGTTGCGGCCGATTGCGGCGTCGACATGCCTGAGCCTACAAGCCGCGAAGGCTGGGCGGCACTTGCGCATAAGGTCGGCGTCAAGGGTATCCATATTGCCGAGCGCGATACGCAACGTGCGCGCGATCCCAAGCCGATGGGCGTTTTCGTCAATACATGGTCGGTCGAAGGCTTTGTCTCGGAAGGTTTGCAGCCGGCCGAACTTGGCTGGGGCACGCATGAAAAGGCTTTGCCACCCGAAGGACGCGAACACGAATTCGGTTCAAAAGCGGCCATCTATCTGATGCGTCCGGGTGCAGGCACGCGCGTGCGTTCATGGACGCCGACGGCGCGCGCGCAACACGCCTTTCTCGTCACGCATAATGAATCGATTTCGATTGCCGATTATCTGACCGTGCGTGAAGGCAGCAAGGTCGTCTATCGCCCGACATGTCATTATGCCTATCACCCGGCCAATGATGCGGTTCTCTCGCTGCATGAAATGGCAGGCTCTGGCTGGCAACAGCAGAAACAGTCGAAAATTCTCGACGAGAACGAGATCGTCGATGGAATCGATGAGCTTGGCGTTCTGCTCTTCGGTCACAAGAAAAATGCTTATTGGTACGGTTCGCAGCTCTCGATTGAAGAGACGCGCCGCGTCGCGCCCTATCAGAATGCAACCGGCTTGCAGGTCACTTCCGCCGTTTTGGCGGGCATGGTCTGGGCGCTGGAAAATCCGGAAGCAGGCATTGTCGAGGCCGATGAAATCGACTTCCGTCGTTGCCTCGATGTGCAGCGCCCCTATCTCGGCCCGGTGATCGGCGAATATACCGACTGGACGCCGCTCAATGATCGCGGCGTGCTCTTTCCCGAGGATGTCGATCAGGACGATCCCTGGCAGTTCAAGAACGTCATCGTTCGCTAAAGAAACTCAATCGCCGCCGCCGGAATTGACGGCGGCGGTTTTGTTTTGGAGGGCGTCATGGCAAATCTCGGCCTGCGTGAACGCTATCAGCGCATTGCGCCCTTCTACGATCTGCTCGATTTTCCGTTCGAGCATGGGCGCTATCGCCACATCCGTCCGCTTTTATTTGCGGGCCTGAGCGGCCGCATTCTGGATGCCGGTGTCGGCACGGGGTGCAACATTCCCTTTTATCCCGCCGATGCCTGCATGACAGGCATCGATCTGAGTCCCGCCATGCTCGCCCGTGCGCGGCAACGGGCAAAGGCTGTCGGGCGCACGGTCGATCTGCAGCTCATGGATGTGACGCGGCTCGATCTGCCCGATGACATGTTCGATGCCGCCGTCGCTTCATTTCTGTTTTGCGTCCTGCCTGACGAGTCTCAGCCGGATGCGCTGCGTGAATTGCGTCGTGTGATCAAGCCGGGCGGCACATTGCGCCTGCTCGAATATATTCGCCCGACAGGCGCCTTGCGGGGTTTCATTGCGCGATTGTGGGAGCCGTGGATGGCCTTCGCCTATGGCGCGGGTTTCGACCGCAGGACACAGGCACATCTGCGCAATCTCGGATTTGAGATCGTCGAGTCGCGCTTCGTGGTGGATGATCTCATCCAGATGATCGAGGTGCGGATCGACTAAGGCTTTTCATTGCCGGCGTGGCGAAACAGTGAATTGAACGGCAGCCACCCGAAGATGGATTGCCGCGTCGCTTCGCTCCTCGCAATGACGAATTAAAGCCAGCCGCGGCGCTTGAAATAAAGATAGGGCAAAATCGCTGCGACGATCATGGCGGCAATGGCGAGCGGATAGCCGTAGATCCAGTCCAGCTCAGGCATATGTTTGAAATTCATCCCGTAGATCGAAGCCACCAGCGTCGGCGGCATGAGGCAGACGGCGGCAATGGAAAAGATCTTGATGATCTGGTTCTGCTCAAGGTTGATCAGGCCGAGCGTGGCGTCGAGCATGAACTGGTTCTTGCCGCCAAGGTAAGAGGCGTGATCGCTCAGCGAGCTGGCATCGCGCTGGATGAGCCGGAGGCCGGCGCGCGTTTCCTTGTCGCGTTGCTGGCCATTTTCGGAAATCGCCATGTGGTAGGCCGCCAGCCGATTGATGCTGACAAGGCTTTCGCGAATGAGGCCGAGCGATTCGCCCTCGCGCCCGATCCGTTCGATCACGCCGCGCAAATCCCGCTCCTCACGGCTGCGCGTCACATTTTTGGCTCTGGATTGGAAAACATCGCGGGGGATTGCATCGATCCGCATGCCGATCCGCTCCAGCGCATCGGCGAGCCGGTCGACGATGGCTTCCAGCAGGCCAAGCATGATCTGCTCGCCGGTGGCGCAGGATATGGTCCCATTGCGCGACGCGCGCTGCGCGAATGTGTGAAACGGTCGCGGTTCGCCATAGCGCACCGTCACCAATGTTCCCCCGCTCAGAATGAAACTGATGGGCGTTGCCGAGGGCTCATCCCTGTCGAGATTGAGAATGGCCGTCATGGTCATGAATTCCGCCCCGTCTTCGCTGTAGAGGCGGGCTGAGACCTCGATCTCCTGCATTTCCTCGCGGGTCGGCACGGAAATTTTCAGCTGCTCTTCGACGAAACGGTCCTCGGCGGGCGTCGGATTGAGGAGGTCGATCCAGGGGATCGGGCCTGCCGGCATCGAACCGCCCGCCGGGTCGATGTCCTGGGGGACCAAATGGCCGTTTTCTCTCAGATAGATACGCAGCATTCCCCGACCCGTGGCTCGAATCCAGACTGGAGCCTTGTCGAAGCCGGGCGCAGCGTCAACCTCGGCGCTTGCCCTTCGCCACGCTTCGGCCAGAGTTGCGTCTCAAAAGTGATTCTTCTGTTTTGGGACCGGGTGTCGACAAGATGAGAAATGCGTGGCTGTTTGCCTGTCTGCTGGCCCTGCAGGGCTTGGCGATGTTCGGCCTTGTGGCCCCTGCGGCGGCCCATCCCCATGTTTTCGTCGTGGTGCAGTCGCAGCTGCTGTTTGACGGGCAGGGGCGTGTCGTCGCCATCCGTCAGGCCTGGACCTTTGACGATATGTATTCGGCCTTCGCCACGACGGGCCTTAACGCCGATGGCAAGCCCGCCAGCGCGCAGCAATTGCAGCCGCTCGCCGACCAGAATGTCGGCGATCTTGCCGAATTCAATTATTTCACCGCCTTGCGCGCGCCGGGCCAGAAGATCGAATATGGCAAGCCGACCGATATTTCGATGAGCGAGGATCAGAAGAAACTGGTGACATTGCGCTTCACCGTTCCGCTCAAACAGCCGGCCAGCGCCGGCAAGGCGATCACTTTGCAAGTCTACGACCCGACCTATTTCGTCTCTTTCGATTTCGACAAGGATGGGGTTGCCTTGATCGGCGCGCCGGCGGGCTGCTCGCTCAATCTCGTACAGCCGACGCCGCTTGCCGATACAGAAGCCAAACGCCTGAACGAGGCTTTCTTCAGCGGCCTGTCGCCGGGTGCAGATTTCGGCGTCAAAATGGCAAGCCGCGCGATTATCGCATGTCCCTGAGCGCCATGAAACGCGGGCTTCTTCTGCTGCTTTGTCTTGGCGCGCTGGTGCTTCTGGTGCAGCCGGAAAATGGCTTTGCGCAAGCACGCAATCCATTCAGCGTCGGCATATCGGAGGGCGGCGGATCGCCCGATGGCGTGACGGGCTGGATTCTGGCCCAGCAGCAGAAATTCGACCGGCTGATGCGGGGCGCCGTGCGTGCAATCGCCACCGATGCTGGGGCTTTCTGGTCTTTGCTGGGGCTCGCCTTTGCCTATGGCGTGTTCCATGCAGCCGGGCCGGGACATGGCAAGGCGGTTCTGGCCGCCTATATGCTCGCCAATGAACGCGCCTTGAAGCGCGGGCTTGTCATGGCGGGCCTTGCCGCTTTGCTGCAGGCAAGCGTTGCCATTGCCATGGTCGTGGGTCTTTCATTCCTCTTTGGCGCCACCGCGCACATGATGCGCAATGCCGCGCGCATGATTGAAATCGCGTCTTATGGCGCCATCGCTCTTCTGGGTCTTGCACTGGTCTGGCGCAAGGGTCGCGCCTTTCTGACCGATTGGCGGGCACAACAAGCAAAACCGTCGGCGGCATCTATTGCCAGTCGTTTTCAATGCGTGGCGGCAGACGATCCAGCCCATGTTCATGGTCCCGATTGCGGCCATTTTCACATGCCCGATCCCGCCAAGCTTGGTGGCGCTTTCGATTGGCGCGATGCTGCCGGTGCGGTCGTTGCAGCGGGCCTGCGTCCCTGTTCGGGCGCCATTCTCGTCCTCGTTTTCTCGGCCGCCCAAGGCATTCTTTATGCCGGCATTGCAGCCACTT